>CATOPA010000020.1 GCA_951801965.1 uncultured Erysipelotrichaceae bacterium
ATAAATAATTTTAATAATTATTTATAAAGAAAAGAGGGATATTATGTTAAAGATTGAACATTTAACAAAGATTTATGGTGGTTTTAAAGCAGTAGATGATTTATCACTGCATATTGAAAAGGGTCATATTTATGGATTCATTGGTCATAATGGTGCTGGAAAAACAACAACGATTAAATCGGTTGTAGGTATTTTGCCATATGATGAGGGTGAAATCTATATAGATGGAAAATCTATGAAGTTAGAGCCTATAGAATGCAAAAAGAAAATAGCCTATATTCCAGATAACCCTGATTTGTATGAATATTTGACGGGGATTCAGTATTTAAATTTTATTGCTGATGCATATGAAGTCTCTAAAAATGATAGAGAACAACGTATTCATAAATATGCTGATATGATGGATCTAACGTCAGATTTAGCTCAGCCAGTTAGTGCCTATTCTCATGGTATGAAACAAAAATTAGCTGTTATTGCTGCATTTATACATCAGCCACAATTAATTATTATGGATGAGCCATTTGTTGGTTTGGATCCAAAAGCTTCACATTTGTTGAAGGAAATGATGAAAGACCATTGTCAAAGAGGAGGAGCTATATTCTTTTCTACTCATGTTTTGGAAGTTGCTGAAAAGTTATGTGATAGGATTGCTATTATTAAGCAAGGAAAACTTGTGATGAGTGGGAAAACTCAGGATGTTATTGGAAATGATTCATTAGAAGAAGTTTTCTTAGAATTGGAGAATGACAATGCTTAAAACATTAATGAAAATAAGATTACAAGGAATCTTATTAAAACAAACAAAGAGTAGTAAAAAGAAGAATAGTCTCTTAAAGATGGTTTTATTTGGTCTTTTACTTTTATATGTTGGAGTTGTTTTTTCAGTCCTATTTGGAATGCTGTTTTCCACTTTGGTAGAACCATTCCATCTTATGGGGATTGATTGGTTATATTTTGCATTGATGGCAATTATCATTATTATGTTATGTTTTATTGGAAGTGTTTTTCTCACACATCATGAAATTTATGAAGCAAAAGATAATGAACTATTGTTGTCAATGCCTATAAAAAATAGAGATATTTTATTAAGTCGAGTTTTTTCTATTTTGGTATTAAATTATATTTATGAAATATTAGTGGCTGGACCAGCTTTCTATGTTTATATAACAACTTGTGGTATGAGTATTGTACAAATAATCATGTTTATTATCATGTTTATCACTTTGCCTTTATTTGTGTTAGCTTTATCTTGTTTATTTGGTTGGATACTAGCACAGATTCTTACAAAAGTGAGAATGAAAAATGCCATTATTATTATTCTGTATATTGCTTTTATGGGTGCATATTTTTATGTAGTGACTTCTATTGAACAATATATTGGCTGGTTAATTGCTCATGGTGAAACAATTGCTCAAGCTATTGAAAGAGGACTTTTCCCACTTTATCATTTAAGCATTGCCTTGCAAGATGAAAATATGATGAGCTTTCTTATTTATTTATTAAGTGTACTTATTCCTTTTGCTATTGTTATTTATATTTTATCTATTCGTTTTGTTAAACTCGCAACAACAAAACCGATTATGAAAAAAGTGAAGTATGTTGCTAAGCCAATGAAAACAAATTCTATAAAAAAGGCTTTGTTAAAAAGGGAATTAAAGCATTTTACTTCAAATGCTATGGTCATGCTTAATGGAAGTGTAGGAATTTTATTTTGTATTATTGGAGCAATCTTTATGATAATATATAAAGAAGATATACAAGAATTCTTGATATTACTTCCATTATTTAGTGAAGATCTTACACCACTTCTTTGCCTAGCGGGAATTGGAGTTTCTTCCATGAATATTATTAGTGCCTCTTCTATCTCATTAGAAGGGAACCGTTTATGGATATTAAAATCCTTGCCAGTATATACAAAAGATATTATTCATAGTAAAATAATGTTACATTTATTATTTTGTGTTCCTGGTGGTGTTGTTTTCTCACTTGCGAGTGCATATGCTTTTGAAACAGATTTATTCGCAACATTATTGATTGTTTTGGCTCCTATACTCTTTACGCTTTTTATTGATTTACTAGGACTGATACTTAATCTTTGGAAGCCTAAATTTGATTGGGTCAATGAGACAGTTTGTGTGAAACAAAGTATGCCAGTGATATTGACAATGTTTATTTCTATGGGATTTGCTTTTGTTATTGCATTGGTTTATGCTTTTGCTTTTTCAGATATGATATCTATGAATTTATATATGTATATGGTATTTGGAGTTTTTATAGTCATGAATATTATTTTATTCTGTGCGCTAGATACATGGGGTGTCAAAAGATTTGAAGAATTATAAAACGCATAGTTTGATCTATGCGTTTTTCTTCTTGAAAATAATCATTGTTTTAAATAAATCACCATCAATATCGACTTTAAATAGTCCTCCTTGTAGTTCGACAAAACTCTTTACAATTGCCAAGCCTAAGCCAGATCCATTCGTATTTCTTGATTTATCTCCTCTCACAAATCTTTCAACAATCTCATTTTCATTAAAGTTCATTTCACTTTCAGAAATATTTTTAAAGATAATGTGAATATCATCTTCATTTTCAATAACATCAAGATAAACTCTTGTATGACTTAATGCATATTTACTTATATTGATGAAGAGGTTTTCAAATATACGATAAGTCTTTGCACTATCTAAAGGATAGATGATTTTTTCACAATTGCTTTGAAAACGAACATCTAAATTTTTTTCTTCAAATTTATCTAAGCATTCTAATTGAGCTTGTTTAATTAACGCAACAATATCAATATCTACAATATGAAGTTGAACATCACCACTATTAACCTTGCTGACCTCGAAGAGATCTTCGATAAGATTTTTTAATCTTATAGAATTTTTATCCAAGACATTTAAATATTCTTGACGCTGTTGCTCATCTAATTGATCACTTTTTAATAAGTCAATATAGGTAATAATAGATGTAAGAGGCGTTTTTAAATCATGAGATACATTTGATATCAATTCTGTTTTCATTTTCTGAGATTTCACTTCTTCTTGAACAGCTTTTTCAAAACCATCTTTGATATGAGAGAATTCTTCTCTTAAAGGATTGAAAAGTCCAATATCGTTATTGAGAGGAACATCAAAGTTCCCTTGTGATAATTGTTTTGTTGCATTGAGAAGAATCTGATAATCTTCTTTGATTCCTGTAAAAGTTTTTCTTAAAAGAATAAAGATAATAACAGAATAAACAAAGGAAAAGAAAACTCCAAAAACAAAGAATAAACTAATGATTGATATAATAATAAAGTTAACTGCAACAATCTTTAAAGTCGCTTTATTAATATCATCATTTAAATCAAATTGAATGACTTTTTGAAATAATGTATAGCACTTTTGAATAATCCATGCGATAAAAGTATTTTCCATTATAAATTGTTTTAATCCTTTATGGAATAAACACTTGATCATATATCCCAGCATAGCTAAAAGACCAAAATAAATGAACCAATAAATCATGTTGAGTAAGAAGATAATCACTGTTGAAAAATTTTCTATGCCTAACCTTTCTAATTCAAAAGCTATATACCCATTAAGACTTGCCATAATGAGTGTATAAGAGAAATAAGACAAGAAAAACATAAAGAATAACCATATAGGAGCAATGATTTCTATCTTCACTTTGTGAAGCCATTTCAAAACAAAGGTTTCACAACTGTATTGATAGGGAATGATAATCATCATTATAAGGACAATCAAACTCAATCCCCAAATGTATGGTAATGTATAAATACGATTAGAAGAAAGTGGACTTGTCAGTTGCAAAGAAAGATCACTTTCTATAGGTAAATCATGAGGAATTGCATAAGTGATTGTTATATTTTTAGGATGATCATATGTTATTTTTTGTAGAGGGTTTCCATTTTCATTATAAACATATTCTTCTTCTAATTGATATCTCTTTACATATGAAAGAAGTTCATCTTTATCATTTGAAGAGAAATTGATTTCATAATTTCCGTTTTTATCATAATGAACTTGATAATACCATTGATACTTTTTCTGGAGCTCTTTATTGTTTTTCAACCAATCTAAATGATCTTTTGTATTACTTATAGATTGTCTAGATTCATTATCATAAGCGTAATAAAAGATTGCTGTTTCATATTTCAACATTTCTTGATGATCATAAAAATAACTAGTAAATTCATTATGGGGTTCTTCATAATTTTCAGCATTGTCAGCTTCAAGATTTTCAACATTGATATATTGAAGGTAATTGGCTTGAGGATTTTCTTTTTTTTGAAGCTGTAAGTCTAAAACATAATCTAAATATCTTGCTTTGTCTACGACATAATCATTAAATGTATCAACGTTACCTTTTTCTTTTATTGTTTGATTCATTGATGGATAACAACAATATTGTAAAAGACTAATAATAAGGACCATCCCTATGATTATAAAAGATTTCATATTTTTTTTAAGCATTAATTATCGCCACCTTGTTTTTCAATTTTATATCCAATTCCCCAAACAACTTTTAAATATCTTGGTTTTTTTGGATTAATTTCAATTTTTTCTCTTAAGTTTCTCACATGTACCATAACAGTATCAGTGTTAATAGCATCTTCTTGCCAGACGCTTTCATATATATTATCAGCAGAAAAAACTTTTCCAGGATAACTCATCAGCAATTCTAAAATTTTAAATTCAATAGGAGTCAATTTGATGACTTTACCATCTACACTTACTTGCTTTGTATCTAAATTCAGCTCTAACCCACCAACAACATAACTATTTTCATTTTTTTCTTGAACAACATCAAGATATTTTGAATAACGGCGAAGCTGTGAAGAAACACGAGCCAATAGCTCCATAGGAACAAAAGGCTTTGTGACGTAATCATCAGCACCAATATTTAATCCTGTAATTTTATCTATATCTTCTGATTTTGCTGAAAGCATGATAATAGGAAAATCAAACTTTTCTCTAAGTTTCATAGTCATAGAAATCCCATCCATTACAGGCATCATAATATCAACAATCGCAAGATGTATTGTTTCTTGAAGTGCGATATCTAAACCAGCTTGTCCATTATTTGCTTTTAAGACACGATAGTTTTGTGTTTTTAAATAAATTTCAATCGCATCACATATCTCTTTTTCATCTTCAACAACTAAAATTGTATAATTCATTTTATCCCTCTTTTCGTCTTTATTATATCGAAAATGAATCAAAAAAAGTAGAAGAGAAAACGAAAGATTTTCTAAAGATTATTTCTTTTTCTTTTTAATGCATATCTATCACCTCTTACACTGATGATTATAAAGATGAAAAAAGAAGATAGTTATGCAAAAAAAAGCAAAGAAAAAAGAAAGAATTTATTTCTTTCCTTCTATAAAATATGTTGCTTCCATATCAGCTGTTGATAAAGCAAAAGCCAGAGGAAACATTTCAAAAGCTGTGCCAACATTTCGACTATCTTCACTTCCAGCAAAGCCCATATGATAACGTATTGCAAAAGCTTCTTCACGTGTTAAACGCATATAACCACTAATCATATAAACACTTTTTTCTCCATGTCCATAAGGCATTTGATCATTGTATTCATATGTAGGTACTTGAATCCATTGCCCATTTTCTTTGACGTTTCTTGTTCCTTTTTTATAGCAATTAATTTTACATAAATCATGAAGTAATGCAACAATAGCAATACTCTCTTCACTATATTGAAGTCCATAAGTTTCTTTGACACGTTGTCTTGATAAATAATCTTTTAAGCAATCATAAACATTTAAACTATGTTCTAGCAGGCCTCCCTCATAACTTCCATGGAATCTTGCGCTTGCAGGAGCTTCAAAGAAATCAGAATTATGGGATAAAAGATAATCTAATAGTTTATCTGCTCCTGGTCTATGAATGTTTTGATGATATATTTCTATAAAACGCTCTTTATTATTCATGTTTTCACATCCTTTTTTTAATTATAACTGTTTTTCGACATGATTTAAAGCTTTTCATTTTTATTTGTATATTCTATAATGAAAGGAAAGTAGGTGAAGAATATGAAAAAGAAAAAAACAAATGCTTTGCGTATTTTAGAACAACATCATATTTTTTATGAAATACAAGAATATGAGTATGATGAGAATCATTTAAGTGGAGAACATATTGTTCATCAAGTTGATTTAGATGCTCAAAATATTTATAAAACATTAGTCTTAAAAGGAACGAAGGATTATTTGGTGTGCTGTATACCAGTCAATAAAGAAATAGATCTCAAAAAGCTTGCGAAGGCGACAAATCATAAAAGTGTAGAAATGTTACATCAAAAAGATTTACTTCCTTTAACAGGATATATAAGGGGAGGATGTTCTCCTATTGGTATGAAAAAACATTTTCCAACTTACTTTCAGGAAGATATCATGCTTTGTGAAAAGGTCGCTGTTAGTGCAGGACAAAGGGGTATGCAAGTGATTTTAAAACCTCAGGACCTTATTGATATTGTTCAAGGACAGTGTGTAGATGTTATTAAAGAGGGAAAAGAAAATGGATAAAAGAGAATTAAAGAAAATCTGTTTTTTAGAAACATTAAAAGATAGTATGATTTCAGTAGAAATGACTTTAAATAGATTGAATCAAATTGAACAAAAAAGAGGAGTCTTTGAAGAAGATATTTTACAACATGATCAAATGAAAACAATATTAGATCTAGAATTATCATTAGCTTCTTTATGTATTTTACTTCGTAAAATGTCTGAAAATCTTTTTTTAACTTTATCTCAAGAAATGAGAAGAGATATCAATAGTATTATTCATTCTAACCGCTTTGAATATCATGAAGGAGCATTGATTGTTTATTCTCAAAAAGGACGAGAAGAAGTGAATTTAAAAGAGATTTTATCTTTTTGTCATAGCCTTCTTTGAAATGACAAACTTTTTAAGTGTTGTTTCATATAATGAATTTGGGTGATGAAGATGAATCTAAGAAAAAATTTGGGGATTATCTTGATGATGTTAGGGGTTTTATTAACAATTCAACAAAGCAGTCATCAAAGTGATCTTATTCAACAGATTGAAAATGTATTGAAAACTTACTGGCCTCTTTTATTGAGCTTTTTAGGGATTTATATGGTTTCATCACCAAGGAAAAGAAGAAAATAAAGGAATGGTTAAAATTTTATGTTTATAACTTTATTTTTTGATTGTAATTTTGTATAATGAACGCATATGGAGGTATATAAAATGAAAAAAAGACCAGTGGTTTTATGTATTTTAGATGGTTATGGTTTAACTGAACGTGTTGATGGAAATGCTGTAAAATTAGCAAATACACCAAATTTAGATGATTTAATGGCTATGTATCCAACAGTATCATTACAAGCAAGTGGAAATGCTGTAGGGCTTCCAGAAGGACAAATGGGTAATAGTGAAGTAGGACACTTAAATATTGGTGCTGGAAGAATTGTTTATCAATCTTTAACACTTATTAATAAAGCTGTGAAAGATGGAACTTTTTATGAAAATGAATCTTTCTTAAAAGCTATTGCTCATGTGAAAGAAAATGGATCTAAGTTACATATTTGGGGATTATTATCAAACGGTGGGGTTCATTCATCAAATGAACATATTTATGCATTATTAAAGCTTGCTAAAGATCAAGGATTAGATAAAGTTTATGTGCATGCATTCTTAGATGGTAGAGATGTTGCACCTGATAGTGGTGCTGATTTTGTACAAGAATTACAAGATAAAATGAATGAAATTGGAGTTGGACAAATTGCTTCTATTTCTGGTAGATATTATGCTATGGATAGAGATAAGAGAATGGATCGTATTGAACTTGCATATAATTCATTAGTTGGTAAGAGTGGAGAAACATTCGCTGATCCAGTACAATATGTCAAAGATTCTTATGCTAAAGAAGTTTTTGATGAATTTGTGATTCCAGGATATAATCCACAAACAAATGGTGCGATTACTGATAATGATGCTATTATTTTTGCAAACTTCAGACCTGATCGTGCAATTCAAATGTCAAATGTCTTTACTGCTGATGTTTATCCTGATTTTAAACCAGCTGATAAGCCAAAGAATATTCACTTTGTATGTATGATGAGATACGCTGATACAGTTAATGGAGATATTGCTTTTAAAGCATTAGATTTATCAAATACATTAGGAGATTATTTATCTGCTCAAGGATTAAAACAATTAAGAATTGCCGAAACTGAAAAATATGCTCATGTAACATTCTTTATGGATGGTGGAGTAGATAAGGAAATTGAAGGAGCAACTCGTGTTTTGATTAATTCACCAAAAGTTGCAACTTATGATTTACAACCAGAAATGAGTGCATATGAAGTGAAAGATGCATTGATTAAAGAGTTAGATAAAGATATTCATGATGTTGTTATTGTCAATTTTGCTAACTGTGATATGGTTGGACATACAGGAATTATCCCAGCTGCTATTAAAGCTGTCAGTGTTGTTGATGAATGTGTTGGAGAAGTTTATGAAAAAGTTCTTGAATTAGGTGGAACAATGCTGATTACAGCTGATCATGGAAATAGTGAAAGATTATTAGATGAAGAAAATAATCCATTTACAGCTCATACAACAAATCCAGTTCCTTTAATTGTAACAAATACACATTTAGATTTAAAAGAAAATGGTAAATTAGGAGATTTAGCTCCAACAATCTTACAATTATTAGGATTACCTATTCCAAAAGAAATGACAGGAGAGTCATTATTAAAATAATAAGGTCTACTTCGGTAGACTTTTCTTTTTCTTGATAATATGATATATTTAAAACGGACGTGATAAAATGAAAAAAATAATGTCTTTACTTTTAGTTTTGACTTTGTTATTAGGCTGTGGACAGCCAGCAAAAAAGATTGAGATTCAAGGAATTCAAGAAATTAGTTATGAAGAGTTAACACAGAATTTAAATTCAAATGTTAAATTTATATTATATATTGGAAGACCTGATTGTGGAGATTGTATAGAGTTTTATCCAATTCTTCAGGAATATATTGAAACTCATGACAATACTGGTATCTATTATTTTAATATCAAATCATTTAGAGATCAGGCACAATCTGAAAATGCCACTCAACAAGAAAAAGATTTTTATAAAAATCTTTATGAAGAACTTCATGTGAGTTGGACACCGATGATTCATGTTATTTCTCATGGTCGTTTTGTAAAAACATACCAATATTTAGATGAAGATTATATAAAGATAAAAGATAGAGATGAACAAATTCAAAGAAGGGAAGCATTTTTAAAAGAATTTGAAGAGTTTATGAATGCTTATTTCAAGGAGGAAGAATAGAATGAGAAAATGTCCTAGATGTGGTCATGAAATCAGTGATAAAGAAAAGTATTGTTCACATTGTGGACTAGATTTGAGAGGAAAGTATATCCCCATAAAACAAGGGAATAGACGCTCATCATTTCTTATTTATATTGTTATTATTTTTTCAATGATGACAATTCCAATGATGTATATGAACTTATTAAACAATATGACTCAAAGCTTTGCTCCAACAATGTCTCAAGAGTCAACTGATTTGCCACCAGTCATTGATCAAAATGCAACATCTATATTAGCGACTTTTGATACACTATCAGCTTTTCAAAGACAATATACAAATGTAGATAGAACAGTTCAAGCTATTGAAAGCTATGAACATTCTTTAGAAAGTCAAATGGGATATCAGTTTCATAAAACTTATTTTATTGCAGTATTGAATAATTATAATGTGTCATATTCTTTAAAATATGATGTTAAAATCAATGATCAGTTAAGTGTAAGAATAGAAAAACTGTATGATAGAGCTCATAAAACAAATCAAGAAAAAATTATTGTGAAAAAGGATTCTTTAACAACCTTCCAAGATTTATTTTTTACTGATGAAGATATAGCATTATTAAAAAATGTTATTGAAGATCAAGATAAACTTATAAAGGTTATGGATGGTTTTAAAAGTAGAGAAGAAGAACTTGAACAAAAGAAAGATAAGTTAGGCCATTTTGGAATTGGAAATTATGAAGATGATTCTTCTTTTGTTGTTCATAGGGAAAAAGATACATATTATTCAGAATATACCTATTCATTTGAGCCTGCTGATTATGTAAACTAGAGGATAACTTCCTCTTTTTCTTTTCAATTTTATAAATATTAGATATAATAATAAAAATAAAGGGGGAAAGTATATGAAAGTATTGTTTAGTGATTTTGATGGAACACTTTTTGAGGATAATAAACCAAGATCTTTAGAAGATATTCATTGGATAGAGGAAATGCATAAAGATGGTCATATGATGATTATTTGTACTGGAAGAAGTTTAAAAGAATTAGAGATAGCTATGAAAGACTATCCTATTCCTTTTGATTATGCTGTTCTTAATAATGGTGGGCATATTATTAATGAGCGTTATGAAACATTATATGAAAAAACAATAGATAGACAAGCTGGTATAGATATTTTGAATCTGACAACGTCTCAACAAGGCATATGGTCTTTCTTTTGTGAAGATGAAAGGACATATGGGTATAAGGATGGTATAACAATAGATCATGCGACTGATGATAAAGCAATTGATGACAATTTCTTTGAGTTATATCAAAATGCTAAACATTTTCAGATTATTTCTTTTCATCAAGAAGATTTAGGGCTAGATAAAATACTTTATTGTTTAGATGAGATTAAGAAAAACTATGGTCATCAAGTTGAAGCTTATTTGAATACAAAATTTGTTGATGTTGTTCCTAAAGGCTGCTCTAAAGGTGGGGGCGTGCAAAAGATGATAAGCTTATTGAATGAGGATATTGAAGCTATTTATGCGATAGGAGATTCTTTTAATGATATTTCTATGATAGAAATAGCTGACTATGGATATACTTTTGTCCATGCTGATGAAAAAGTGAAAGAAAAGACACACTTACATGTGAATTATGTTTATGAAGTCATACAAGATATGTTAGGGAGAAAAGAATATGAGCTGGAAGAATAAGTTAAGGCAAGTAGAACCTTATCAAGCAGGGGAACAACCAAAAATAAAAAATTTAATCAAATTGAATACGAATGAAAATCCTTATGATCCTGGAAGAAAAGTGAAAGAGGTTATTCAACAATTTCAATCATCAAAACTTAATTTATATCCACAACCAGATGCTGAGGAATTAAGATGTGCATTAGCTGATTATCATGGTTTAAAAAAAGAAAAAGTCTTTTTAGGAAATGGTTCTGATGAAGTCTTGGCATTAACATTTTTAACATGCTTTAATGGTCAAGAACCTATTTTATTTCCTGATATTAGTTATTCTTTTTATCCAGTTTACTGTCATTTGTATCATATTCCTTATAAAGAACTTCCTTTAAATGAAAAATTTGAATTAAATAAAGAGGACTATTACCAAAAGAATTCAGGAATTATTTTTCCAAATCCAAATGCACCAACAGGCGTTCTCGTATCATGTGATTTTATAGAAGATATTTTAAAACATAATCATGATAGTATTGTTGTTATAGATGAGGCTTATATTGATTTTGGTGGACAAAGTGCTGTTTCACTTATTGATAAATATCCTCAATTATTAATTATTCAAACTTTTTCAAAGTTTAGATCTTTAGCAGGAATAAGATTAGGAGTCGCTTTGGGGAGTGAAGAAGTGATTAAGAAGTTATATGATGTGAAGAACTCATTTAACTCTTATCCAATTGATACACTTGCGCAAGCAATAGGAAAAGCAAGTGTTGAAGATAGCCAATACATTAAAGATAATGCTTCTAAGATTATTGAAACACGAGAATATACTCAAGAAGCTTTGAAAAAATTGGGATTTGTTATGCCTGATTCTTATGCAAATTTTATTTTTGCAAAACATCCAATATATGATGCTCAAGATTTATTTATAAAACTTAGAGAAAGAGGCGTTCTTGTTCGTTACTTTCAAAAACCACGTATTGATCAATATTTAAGAATAACAATAGGAACAAGAGAACAAATGGAGAAATTAATTGAAGTGATAGAAGAGTTGATTGAAGAGGGTAAGTTATGCAAGACTTTGTAGTTATGTTTGATTTAGATGGAACTTTACTCAATACAGATTTATTGATACATCAATCATTTGAACATGTTTTTCAAAAGTACAAACCTGGATATGTTTTAAGTGAAGAAGAGCATCTTTCTTTTTTAGGACCAACATTATCACATACATTTTCTCGTTATTTTCCAAGTGAAATGGTAGAGGAATTGATTGACTATTATCGTGAATTTAATCATGAACATCATCAAGATTATGTGACTGTTTATCCAACGGTTATTGAAACTCTTCAAGAACTTAAAAAAAGAGGATTTCATTTAGCAGTCGTGACAACAAAGCTAAGTGATGCTGCTTATATTGGATTAGATTTGTTTGATATAAGAAAAGAATTTGATATGATTATTGGCTGTGATCATGTGGAAGATGTGAAACCATCTCCAGAAGGAATTCATAAAGTGATGGCTCAAACAAAGTGTTCTCAGGGACTTTATATTGGTGATAATGTTACAGATATTTTGGCAGGAAAAAATGCTGGTGTTTATACTGTTGGTGTAAAATGGACTCCTAAGGGAACACTTGAAATGGAGAAATTGAATCCAGATTTTATGATTGACGAAATGATAGAATTAGTAGATATTGTAGAAAGGGTGAATAAAAATGTATGATTTAATAATTATTGGTGCAGGGCCAGCAGGATTAAGTGCAGCATTGTATGCATCTCGTGCAGGAGCAAGTGTTCTTGTTTTAGATGGTGGGGCACCTGGTGGAAAGTTGAATCTCACTGCTGAAATTGAAAACTATCCTGGCTTCATCAAAAAAGGACCAGAATTGGCTTATGCTATGTTTGAACATTGTTTGTCATTTGGTGCTAAGTATGAATATGGTCATGTTACTTCTATCAAGGTTGATGAAAATCAAAAGATTGTTTGTGTAGATGAAAAAGAATATTCTACAAAATATGTGTTCATTGCGACTGGAACAAAAGAAAGAAAAATGGGAATCCCATTAGAAGAAGAGATGACAGGACGCGGTGTTTCATATTGTGCTGTTTGTGATGGTCCATTCTTTAAAAATAAAGATGTTTGTGTTATAGGTGGTGGTAATTCTGCCATAGAAGAGGCAACTTATTTAAGTGATATTGCAAATAAAGTACATGTGATTGTGCGTAGAGATGTTCTAAGAGCAGATCAGTATCTTATCGATAAGATGAATAAAAAGGAAAATATTGAACTGCATGTTTTAAAGAAACCTCATTCTATTGAAGTGGTAGATCAAAAGGTCAGTGGATTAATTGTTGAAGATTCTCTCTCAGGTGAATTATCAACAATTGAGACACAAGGTATTTTCCCATTTATTGGCCTAGATCCAATGACTGATTTTGTAAAAGATTTAGGTATTGTTGATGAATTTGGTTATATTTATGTAGATAATAATATGGAATCAAATGTTAAAGGTATTTTTGCTGGTGGAGATGTTATAGCAAAATCATTAAGACAAGTTGTTACAGCAACAAACGATGGTGCTATTGCAGGACAATACATTGCATCATTATTAAAGTAAGAAGTTGACTCGTTCAACTTTTTTAATTTATTAAGAACTTGGAAATGTCAGTATTTAGAAATAAAAATAGGATGAATACATTAAATATGTAATAACCTTAAATTTATTCTTGACAATTAAGAAATATCATATAAAATAAAGATATAATGTTATAACATTATAATTATAAAAAGGAGGAAAAGAAAATGAAATATGTATTTCCAAAAGATTTTAAGTGGGGTAGTGCTGTTTGGGCTCAAGGAACTGAAGGAGCTTTTGATAAAGATGGAAAAGCACCTACAGTTTGGGATGAGTATTATCGTTTATCACCAGAAAGATTCTTTAATGAAGTTGGTCCAAGTGAGACATTAAATTGGTATGAAGATTATGATAAATTTGCTCAATTAGCACAGGATATAGGACATAATAGTTTTAGAACATCTATTCTTTGGGCAAGGTTATTACCTGATGGAAAAACTGTGAATCAAAAGGCAGTAGAATTTTATAGAAATATGTTTAAATCTTTCAAAGATAGAGGAATGGAACTTTCAATTGTTTTATATTGGTTTGATATGCCTTTAATGTTTGAAAAAAAAGGCGGTTTTACAAACAGAGATGTTATTGATCCATTTGTTTATTATTGTGAAAAATGTTTTGAATTATTTGATGGTTTAGTTGATATTTGGTATATCTATAATGAACCAATTGTTGATGTTATGTTTAAATATCAAAATGATATGTGTTATCCTAATTTATTAGATTGGAATCTTGCAAGTCATGCAATTTATCATATGGTTTTGGCTCATGCAAAAGTTGTGAAACAATTTACTGAAGGGAATTATCAAGGAAAAATAGGAAGTGTTTTAAACCATGGGCATATTTATCCAAGGAGTCAACATCCTGCTGATTTAAAAGCAAAACATACTCTTGAGTTAATGACTCAATTGGCATATGAAGAACCATTACTGCTTGGAAAAGTAAATAAAGAGTGGTTGAGCTTTGTAAGGGAAAATGGTGCTGAAATTGAAGTGCATAATGGTGACTTTGAGATAATTGCAAATTATCCAATTAAAGTATTGGGATTGAATATTTACAGTCCAGAAAGAGTAAAATGTCCTTCCTATCAAAGAAATTTAGAAGCACCTATCACATTTGATTCATTTAGTGAACCTTATGTTATGCATGGACGTCAAATGAATAATGATCGAGGATGGGAAATATATCCAAAATGCTTATATGATACTTTAATGTTGATGAAAGATAAATATGGAAACCCAGAAATGCGTATCACTGAAAATGGTATGGGTGTTCAAGATGAATATCGCTTTAGAAATGAAAGTGGACAAATTCAAGATGATTATCGTATTGATTATGTCAAAAAACATTTGATTTGGGCATATCATGCAATTCAAGATGGAGCTCATTTAGTGGGGTATAATATGTGGTCATTTGTTGATTTATGGTCACCATCAAATCAGTTTAAGAATTGTTATGGTTTCTATGAATATGATTTAGAAACTGGTGAAACAAAACGCAAAAAGAGTGCTGATTGGTTTAAAAAAGTTACAAAAGATAATGGATTTAAGGAGTAGATAAAAATTATTATCTATTCTTTTAATTTAACTTACATATATTGCTAGTTTGCAGTATAATATAGATATCTTAAAATGGTATAGAAAAGGATGATAATATGAAATTACAATTTGGTACTGGTGAAAAGCCATTATGGAGTCAATTATATGATATTTTAGAAAATAAAATTATTAATGGTGAATATAAAGAAGGTGAAGTCCTTCCTAGTGAACTCTCTTTAATGGAAGAGTATGGTGTTTCTAGAGTGACTGTGCGACAAGCTATGGATAAATTAATTAACGCAAAACTTATCTCTAGAAAACGTGGTAAGGGAACAATTGTTTTAAAACGTGAAAATACAGTTGCAACCTCATTTCAATCTTCTTTTAATGGAGTAGAAGAAATGAATAATGCAAATGATCGTCGTGTTTTAAGCTTGGAATATACAAATCCACCTATTGATGTTGCTTATTATTTTGGAATTTCTGCAAAAAGACCTGTTTTGAGATTGATAAGACAGACATTTGTTGAAGGAAAACCTATGACTTATTATGAAACATATCTCAATCCAATAATTCCTGTTGATGATCAAACAGATTTTTCGGAATCAATGTATGCTTGTTTAGAGCAAGCTGGATATCCTGTTAATAAGGTTACGGAAAAAATAACAGCTTCTATTATCAATGCTAAAGAGAAAGAAATATTCAATATTACTAAAAATGAAGCAATTATGAATAGAATCAGAATGGGGAAGTCAAATGATATACCAGTTGAGTATACATATTCTAAATATGTTGCTAAGGGATATGAATTGGTTATAGATTTAAAATAAAAGATACGCATGTATCTTTTTTTGATTTTTATAAAATGTTATAACATTATGATATATAATGCTTGCGTTTTTATAAAAAAGTTGTGCTATAATAACATTGTAATGTTATAACATTTAAGAATAAGGAGGAGAAAACATGGATAAATTCCAAAGTAAGTTAGAAGGCGTATTAATGCCTATCGGTGCAAAGATTGCAAATAATAAATATTTGCAAGTATTACAAAAATCTTTTATTGCTGTTATGCCATTGACTATTGCTGGGTCAATTGCATTAATTATTTCGTATTTCCCATTTATTGATAAAATTATCCCAGCAGATATTTTAAATCAAATTATTACTTTCTTAGATGCTATGTCAAGTGCTACATTAAGTATAGTTGCATTGTTTTTGGCAGGTGTTATTGGGTACTATTATACAAAGCAGAAAAATCATGAAGGTATTTTTGGTGCTATTGTTATGATTTGCTGTTTCTTGATTGTAACTCCTATGGGTTGGAATGAAGAAGAAGCATTTGCATTTATTCCAATGACTTGGCTAGGTGGACAAGGTTTATTAACTGCGATGATTGTCGGATTTGGTGGCGGTGTCATTTATAATAAACTCATGGATTCTAAAATGACTATCAAATTACCTAAATCAGTTCCACCAATGGTGTCTGAACCATTTAAAATGCTGGTTCCTGCTTTGGTGACATTTTTAGTATTTGCTGCTGTCAGATATGGTATGACATTTACGTCATATGGAGATGTTCATACATTATTCTTTAATGTTTTCCAGACACCATTAATGGCTTTGGGAACAAGTTTACCTGCATCAATTATTATTGTTATTTTTATTCAAATTTTATGGTTTATGGGATTGCATGGACAAAATATTGCAGGTGCTGTTATGACACCGATTTGGAATGCTGCTATGATTGCCAATTTAACTGCTGTGCAAAGTGGACAAGCACCTGAATATATTTTTACTGGACAATTTTTTACAGGATTTATTTGGATGCAGTTTGTTTCTTTAATTGTAGCTTGTTTGATTTCTGCAAAGAGTGAACAATTAAAGGCAGTTGGTAAATTATCAATTGGATCAGCTTGCTTCAATATTTCTGAACCAATTGTGTTTGGGTCACCAGTTGTATTAAACTTTATGTTATTAATTCCTTGGGTCTTAACAATGGCAGTTTATGTTCTTGTAACTTGGGGATTCATGCAATCGGGATTATGCCCATATCCACTAGGAGCGGATATTCCCTGGACAACACCACCATTAATTTCTGGATGGCTAATTACAGGTTCACCAATGGGTGCAGTTGTGCAAGTTATTAATGTTATAATTGGTACATTTATATATTTACCATTTGTAAAAATGTATGATAAACAATTAATACAACAAGAAAGAGAAGTCGAGGCATAATTATGGAATTTAATCCAGGATTTCATATCAAACCAACCTACCAACCATTAGGATTTGAATATGGACAAGGTGTATTTGGTCCACAAGTGGAAAATAGAAGTCTGGATGCTATAAGAAAAAATCTTATGGATCCAGATTGTATAGGACCAGAAGTTGTTTATTCAATAGCTATGGATGTGGGTAATGATATTGATAGAGAGAAAATGTTAGAAAGAAATCTTTTGTATGGAGCTGTGACTTATGCAAAAGGAACATTAGGAAAAGAGCCTGTACGTTCACAAGGTCATATTCACGCAGTTTCTAGTTCTTGTGGAATGTCAACTTGTGAAGTTTATGAAATTTGGAGTGGTGCAGCTTATATTTATATGCAAGAAACTGCACAGGATTATCCTGGAAGATGTTTTGCTGTTTACGCAAAACCAGGAGATGTAGTGATTGTTCCACCAGGATGGGCACATGCAACAATTGTTGCTGACATAACACAAAATTTAACTTTTGGAGCATGGTGTGTAAGAGACTATGGATTTGATTATGATGAAGTCAGAGCACATAAAGGTGTTGCATGGTTCCCAATTGTTGAAGATGGAAAAATGAGTTTTGTTGCTAATGAAAACTATGAGAAAAGTAAATTGATTATCAAAGAACCAAGAGAATATACAGAATTCAATATTCAAAAAGGTGTACCAATTTATCAGCAATTTGTAGAGAATCCAGATAAATTTTTATTTGTATCACAACCACAAATTGCTAAAGAAAAGTGGGAAAACTTCATTCCTTAGGAGGTATAGTTATGAAAGTTATTGAACCAAAGGCTATTCATCATATTATTAATGGTGTATTAGAAGGAGAAAAAGTAGAAAGTTATACAAAGAAATATCATGAAGTTGATTATTTGTATGAAACAAGAAGAGAAGATGATCCCATTGTGTATAATGTTTATTCTTATACAAAGGGTGAAAATGTATTAGGTAATTTAAATTGGGGATTAACAATTTTAAAACCCGTTTATTCAAATGACGAATGTAATATGACAAAAGGTCATTTCCATGAAGATAAAGATTGTGCAGAATTCTATTTTGGAATTGCTGGTGAGGGATTATTACTATTAATGGATGAAAATGGTGAAACTTGGGC
Source organism: uncultured Erysipelotrichaceae bacterium (assembly GCA_951801965.1). Taxonomy (GTDB): domain Bacteria; phylum Bacillota_I; class Bacilli_A; order Erysipelotrichales; family Coprobacillaceae; genus CATOPA01. The sequence goes on from CATOPA010000020.1 coordinate 18,540, forward strand.
TGAAAAAGTGTATGAAGGGTCTTTACATCATATTGATGGAACTGTTGCTCATAGACTTATTAATACAGGAGATTGTGATTTGAAAGTCGGAGCTTGTTGGCCAACAGCTGCAGGTCATGATTATCAAGCAATTGAAAATAGAGAATTTGGATATCGTGTGTTTAAAAAAGATGGACAAATTGTATTTGTAAAAAGATAGGAATGATAAAGATGAGTTATGATAAATATCCAGAAACCAAAATTAATGGTTTTGATAAAGAAGTTTTTAAAGATAAAGATGCAATTAAAGAACAATTAAAAGATTTATCAGAAAATAAAAAATATTGTTTGACTGTTGAATGCTATCCAGGTGTAGATGATGAAATCTTAGAACTTATTCAAGATATTTATAATCCACACACAGTCATTAGAAGTGAAGATATTTTTTATGATAAGGATACACTTAATAAGATGATGCAATCACATTTAACTGATGATCGTGTTCGTGGTGTTATGTATTATGGGGTCATGGAAGACTTTGTTGATGATTGTAAATTGCATGAAATGAAAAAAGTACTTGGATCAAATCAAAGAATTCTTATTTATGGTGTTGGTGCAAGTTTAATATCTAAAGGTGATACACTTGTTTATTGCGATCTTGCAAGATGGGAAATTCAATTAAGATATCGTCAAGGTATGCCAAATTTCAAACAAGATAATTATGATGAAGACGCATTAAAGAAAAATAAGCGTGGATTCTTTATTGAATGGCGTATTGCGGATAAACAAAAAATGAAAATATTTGAAGATATTGATTATCTACTTGACAGTAATATTACTGGACACCCGAAAATGGTTACAGGGAATGCACTAAGAGAAGGGCTTAAACAAATTTCTAAACAACCATTTAGATTAGTTCCATACTTTGATCCAGGTGTATGGGGTGGTCAATGGATGAAAGAAGTCTGTGGCTTAGATAAAAATGAAAAAAATTTTGCATGGAGTTTTGACGGTGTTCCAGAAGAGAATAGTTTATATTTAAGATATAGTGATACAAGAATTGAAATTCCAGCAATGGATTTAGTTCTTTATCAACCTGTTGAATTATTGGGGATGAAAAATTATTGTCGATTTGGTGCAGAATTCCCAATTCGTTTTGATTTCCTTGATACAATTGGTGGTCAAAATTTAAGTCTACAAGTACATCCTTTAACTGAATATATTAGATCTCATTTTGGAATGACTTATACTCAAGATGAAAGTTATTATATATTAGATTGCAAAGAGGGTGGTGGAGTATATCTAGGATTAAAGGATAATATTCAGCCTCAAAAGATGATTGAAGACTTAAACAAAGCTCAAAGAGGTGAAGGATCGTTTGATGCGGATCGTTATGTGAATTTCTTTGAAGCTAAAAAACATGATCATTATTTAATTCCAGCTGGTACAGTCCATTGTTCATCTTCTAATTGTATGGTTTTAGAAATAAGTGCAACACCATATATTTTCACATTTAAATTGTGGGATTGGGATCGATTAGGATTAGACGGCCTCCCTCGTCCAATTCATATTGATGATGGTGCTAAGAACATTCAATGGAATCGTACAACAGATTGGGTTAAAGATAATCTGGTTAATAATATACAAGTCTTGCATGAAGATGATGATTATCTGGAAGAGAGAACAGGATTGCATGAATTAGAATTTATAGAAACAAGACGCTTTACATCTTCTAAAATAACATATCATAATTGTGAAGATGGTGTTCATATGTTGAACTTGGTTGAGGGAACACAGGCAGTAGTTGAAAGCCCAACTTATGCCTTTGAACCATTTGTTATTCATTATGCAGAGACTTTTATTCTTCCAAGTGGAGCAAAGGAATATACGATTAGACCATATGATAGTGAAGAAACTATTTGTTTTATCAAGGCTTATGTGAGACAGAGATAAAATGAAGAACATTTTACAAAAGTATATCATTATTATTTGTGGATTTATTATTGTTGGAATAGGATTTGCATTTACTTTAAAAGCAAATGTAGGAGTTGGTGCATGGGATGCACTCAGTGCATCCTTAAATTCTCTTACAAAGATAGAAGTTGGAACATTAGGGATAATTTTAAATATTGCTTGTGTATTTGGGCAAATTGTGATTTTAAGAAAAGATTTCAAATGGATTCAAATATTACAAATTCCTTTAAGTGTATTACTTGGCATAGTCATTAATTTTGTATTATATGATATCTTAATTTTTCCATTTGATTCATTTATAGGTGGTATCATTATGTATATTGTATTTACTGAAGTTTGTGTTATTGGAGTTGCCTTGATTATGGTTTTAGATGAAGTCACATTTGCATTAGAAGGATTTTGTGATGCACTAACAAGAATTATTCCTTTTCCTTTCCACGTTATAAGACAATTTGCAGATATATTATCATTTGTCGTTATTGTTATCCTAACAATTTCTACAAATATTCCTTGGTCTATAGGTATTGGAACAATCATTGGAATGATTATATTTGGGCCAAGTTTAGGGATGTTTATGAAGTTATTTCAAAAAATCTTTATTAAAGATATAAGTATATAAAGTGCAACTGCACTTTTTTACTATAAAAGGAGGTTATTATGTTACACAAAAATTTGAAACCATTCCCAAAAGATTTTCTTTGGGGTGCGAGTACTTCTGCTTACCAAGTAGAAGGTGCTAACTTAGAAGATGGAAAAGGTCCATCTTGTCAAGACGTGAAAGTCGTTCCTGAAGGAACTTCTG
>CATOPA010000021.1 GCA_951801965.1 uncultured Erysipelotrichaceae bacterium
ATTAAAATATATCATTCTCTATACATTAAAAATAGAAGTCCTCAGCTCTTTCAAATCAATATATTGATAAATTTTTTCTTATTTTTAAACAATAAAAGATTTTTTATTATATAATTTTTTCTATCAAAGAAAAAAAGAAGACTTTTATAAAATTCAATATATAATAAAGAAAAAAGGAGGGATTATGATGATTATTGATCAATTTTATCAAGCTATCAATTATGAATTCTTTTATCAATGGATCTTATCCCATCAAAAAGATTACATCAAAGATCAGGTCCACTTTACTATTCAAGAAGACTCTCCAACAAACAAAACAATTATCTTTAAAAAAAATAAATCCAAAGGTCGAATTACAATATGGTCTAATCAAATCGTTGAAGAAGAGATTACACATCTTGAAACTCAAAATTTGCTTTTCTATCTTCATTATACAATTTCTGATTTTTCTCAAGCTTGTCATCTCTTTCATAAATTTTATCAAGCTTTCTTAAAAGAGAGTTATCAAAGAGATTATCATATTGCTCTATGTTGTACTGGTGGTTTTTCAACAGCATTATTTGCTGAAGAAATGAGAGAAGCTTGTCTTTTAACAAATTCTCATTTTTGTATTGAATCACTCTCATTATCACAAATTGAGCAATCCTATCAAAACTATGATGCAATATATCTCGCCCCACAAATTGCTTATATGCAATCACAACTTATGAAACTTGTTAAAAACCAGATAGCTATTCATCGTATTAACCCTACTGATTTTGCGACAAAACAATATGCATCTATTTTTAAAACAATACAAGATAATATAAAAACAGATACAAAAAAACAATCTTCTCATCAAAGAATCAATACTAATTGATTCTTTGATATTGATATTTTAAATAATGATGTTTCTCTTTTACATCAATATACAATGATACATAAATACCATCCTTAAGATACTCTTCCTCAATCATTTCATACAATGTTTTTAAATGACTATAAACAAATCCCTCACTATAAGGAATATAAAGCTCAATATACTCATAATCTTTAAAGAGAGTATGAAAAATCATCTCTTCTAACTCATCTAAACAAATGTGTTCTTTAACAGAAACAAAAACACAAGGATTTTTAGGATTTAAAAAAGCATATTTATCTTTATCAATCTTATTATAAACATAAATAACTGGTGTTTCTTTCACTCCTAATGCTTCTAAAACTTGATTTGTTGTCTCTATTTGCATATCACAATATGGTGATGATGAATCAACAACATGCAAAAGTAAGTCTGCTTCTTTCACTTCTTCTAAAGTTGAACGAAAGGCCTGAATTAAATGATGAGGCAACTGATGAATAAAACCAACAGTATCACTCATAATAACTTCATGTTTTTTAATCATTACTCTTCTTGAAGCTGTCTGTAAAGAAGCAAATAACATATCTTGCTGAAAAACTTTTTTATTTGTAAAATAATTCAACAGTGAAGATTTTCCACTATTTGTATAACCAACTAAACAAATGACTTTATGTTGATGACGTTTTCTTAATTGTCTTTGTGTTTGTCTTTGTTTCACAATATCTTGTAATTGCTGATGATAGCGAAGCAGTTGTCTATGAATTACACGTCTGTCTAATTCAATTTGTTTTTCTCCACTTCCTCGAAAACCTGAACCACCTTGTTGAGAATAGAGTTCTTCTTTCATTCCCGCAAGACGAGGAAGCAAATATTGATTTCTTGCTATTTTGACTTGAAGCTTCGCTTCCTTTGTTTTTGCACGAGATTCAAATATTCTTAATATCAGATCACTACGATCACTAATAGGTTTGTCTAATTCATCAGTTAAATTTTTAACTTGTAAAGGTGTCAGTTCTTCATTAAAAATCACAATATCAATATCTTCTAATTGCTTTTTGATTTCTTGAACTTTTCCTTTACCAATATAGTACTTAGGTGAAATTTTTGAAAGTCTTTGTATAACGACATGTTCAACTTCTATCTCACATGCAAATGCAAGATCATTTAACTCATTCATAGAAATATTGATATCATGATCCATAGAATCATATATTGCTCCAACCAAAATTGCTTTCATTTTTTTCACCTCTTTTTTATTATAAGGAGACTTTATGAAAAAAGCCAACTATTATTTTACTTTATGTCTTGTTTTATTTACAACTCTTTTTTCTTTTATGAATATGTTTCAAATTGTAAAGATATCAGCAACAGTTATTCAAATTGTCTTTACAAATCTACTTCCTTCATTACTTCCATTTATGATATTAATTTCTTTATGCCTATCATTAGGTTTATTTCATTTACTAAGCTATTTTATACAGTTTCTCTTTTCACCATTATTTCATTTAACACCACATATGGCTTCTTTATATTTTGTTTCTTTTTTTTGTGGTTATCCAACCAATGCAAAAATCATTAAAGAATCTTATGATTTAAAGTACATTTCCTTAAATCAGCTTCAACATCTTTTATCAATTGCTTCTTTTTCATCTTTAAGCTTTATCTTTGTTTCATTACATTTACCTTTTCAGGATGCTTTATTTCTTTATGTCTGTCATATTATTCCAAGTCTTATCAAAGCATTATTCTACCATCAGGATTATCAGCTTATGAAAATAAAAGAACCTATTCATGAATTAAAAAATCCGCAGACATCTTTTGTAAATGCCCTTAAAAAGAGCATTTTATCATCAATTCATGCTTTCATATTTATTTTAGGATACATGCTTGTTTTTCAATTCGTGGGATATAGTTTGAATTTTGTTCTTGATGATCCTTTTTTATTAGCTATCATTCAAGGTTTTTTAGAATTTAGTTCAGGTTCTTTACAAATATTACAATATCATCATTTTCTTGTTTATCCTTTTATTTGTTTTTATTTATCTTTTTCTGGTTTATCAGTTATCATGCAAGTTGATAATATTTTAGAAGGGATTCCTTATTCTTTTTCAAAGTATTTTATTGATAGATGCCTTCACGGAATAGCTTCTTTTCTGATTTGCTGTTTATTGCAATATTTGACATCAATGTTTTTTATGTTATAATAATAGTAATCATTATTATTAAGAGGTGAAAATATGACAAAAATAAAAACAAGATATTCTAAGCAAAGAGAAACAATTTATCATTTTTTACAAAATGACTATTCTCATCCTACTGTAGAAACTGTCTATTTTCATATCAAAAAAACCATTCCTGATATCAGTTTAGGAACTGTTTATCGTAACTTAAATTTATTGGCTGATCAAAAAAAGATACGTCGTTTAGATATTGGAGATGGATGTGTTCATTATGATGGTCAAATGATTCCTCATCATCACTTTGTATGTGATGTATGTGGTCAGATACAAGATATTCAAATTGATGAATCTATTGTAAGAGATTTTATTGATGAAACTCAAAAAACAAGTCAAGATGATATTAAAGATGTTGATATGCTCTTTCATGGAAAGTGTCAACATTGTATAAACAAAGAAAAAGAACATCAGCATTGATATTCTTTTTTTATATATTCTCTTTTTTATATTTTTTCATGACACGATATGCATAAAAAACAATAATACTTAAAACAATAGCAGCTATAATATCTATAAAAGCATGTTGTTTAATCATCACTGTTGATAAACAAATAGAAATTGATAAAACAACAATACCAGCTATCAAAAGTGGGTGCTTACGAACTCTTTCACTTTCAAATAAAGTCACTGACATCATAAGACTATTATAAACATGAATACTTGGAAAAACATTCGTTGATGTATCTACTGTATAAATCAGTCCTACCAAATCTTGAAATATATTCTCATGAGCAATTTCTACTCTTAGATTTTGCCCATTAGGAAAAAGAAAATAAATCAATAAACATGTATACATCCCTACAAACAAATAAAAACATGTTCTTTGAAAACCAGCTCTATCAATGAAAATAAAATATAAAAAACCTAAAGCGATAAAACCAAACCATAATATATAAGGAATAACAAAATACTCATTAAATGGTATATATTGATCAATCCATGTACTTGTATCAATAAATGATGTTGCTGCACTTCTTTGTTCTAGAACAAAGAATCCAATTAAATAAATTGCAAATAAATATATTAAATAACGTACAAAACTATATTTTTGAAAAAATGCTTTCATTCATTCTCACTCCCATGCTAGAATATATATTAACATAATGAACGAATTATGTAAATTCAATATGAATGGAGATAATTATGAAAAATATTATTTTTGATATAGGTAATGTTTTACTTAGTTTTCAGCCTGAGCAATATTTAAAGAAATATTATACTTCTTCACAGATTGGTGATTTGATGACTATTATTTTTTCTAGTGATGAATGGGTAGAATTAGATATGGGAACGCTCTTAATGCATGGTGCTATTGACTCACTCGTTCACAAACACCCTCATTACCATGATGAAATTATTTTTGTTTTAGAGCACTGGACTGAAATGTTGACGACTATAGATAAGAATATTGAAATTGTTAAAGAATTAAAGAGAAAAGGCTATTCTTTGTATTTATTATCTAATTTTCATCTGGAAGCTATTCAAAAGATGTATAAGAAATATCGTTTTTTCGATCTTTTTGATGGTGGTGTGATTTCTGCCGAGGAAAATATTGTGAAACCCGATGAAAAAATTTATCAAATTCTATTAGATAGATATCATTTAAAAGCAGAAGAATGTTTATTTATTGATGATTCCCTTGGGAACATCCATGCTGCTCAAAGACTTCATATCAAAGGAATCCATTTACCTTATCTTGCAAATTTAAAAGAAGAACTAAAAGCCATTGATATTCTTTAATCAATGGCTTTTAAAGATCTAGTGACAGCTGATAATCAATATTTGATAATTGTTTGACCTTTTTTATTTGATCCCCTTCTTCAATATATCCAATCAATAAAGAAGAAAACGGATCATGTTTTTTATACATATACTCAACCTTTTGACGATCTGTATTGGCATAGCAATATAAGCATCCATGTAAACACGTGTTATAAACACCGATATCATTTCCTAATAAACAATTACATCCATCACGTACACTCTTCTTTTTAAGAATTAACTTTTCTTTTATAGCCTTTTCAATGACCTCTTGTGTCATGCATCCTTTTGTATCAATACCATATATGGATAGTTCATTTCCTTCTAAACATGTTCTTATTTTTATATGATATTGTAAAGCAATGTCAGCAAATCCCTTTGCAAGAGTATGTCTTTGTGAGCGAGTCACTTCTTTAACACGTGGAAAATTTCTTTTCGTTTTTTCATACAGATCTATAAAACTGATAACACATTGTTCAGTATAACCTGAAAGTTCTCTCGCTATCTCTTCAAAAATAGCCAAATGCTTTTCCACTGTATATGTCTCATCCACAAAGATAGGATCATATCTCCATCCTATACAATCCTTTCCAACTTTTAAAGAAAGTTCCTGAAAACTTTTTATGACATCTTTATAATGAGGAACATAGGGTTCTATATCCTTTCCATAAGGTGTTATTGTTATGAACCAGAATTGACGATAATTCTTTATCTCATCTAATCTCGCTAACATTGGCTGAGGATTTTTTGTGCCAAAGCATAAGCAATCAACAACTGTTGGATCAAGTCGATATTCTAAAACTTGCTGAGGAAAATAAGGATTTCGCACATGAACATATCCTTCTTTGATACGTCTATAAAACCATTCACTATAAAAAGCTGGGATGTCTGTTCTTTGTCCAATATTGATAAGCATTATTTTTCTCTCCTTTCTTTAAGATATTTTGTTTGATATAATATTTTATAGGAGGACATATATATGAATAAAATTTTTTTCTTTGATATTGATGGAACACTTGCTATCCATAGACACATTCCCCAAGGGCATCTTAACAGTTTAAAAAAGCTAAAAGAAAAAGGATATTTGACTTTTATTTGTACTGGGAGAGCACCATTTTATGCTCAAAAAATGTTTGAAGGACTTGTCAGTGGGTATATTGCTTGTAATGGACGTTATATTATTTATCAAGGTCAAAAGCTTCATGGTGAAATCTTTTCTCATCATACATTAACATATTATCAACAAAAACTAGATGAACTTGAATTAGGTGCTATGTTTGTTTCTGATGAGCAATCATATCCTTATCATTTAAACAGTTCACAAATTCAAGGGATTGAACAAGAATATGGAAAAGAACATATTACTTTTGATCATAATCATCTTGATTTCTATACTTTTGATATTTTTTATAAAGATCATACTCATCTTCAACAAGCCATTCAAGCTTTTAAAAATGAACTTATCATTAATGATCATGGTGGGATGGGGCATTGTGATTGTTCTACCATAAACTTTGATAAAGGCCATGCCATTGCCTATTTATTAAAACATTTTGATATTTCACCTGACTGCGCTTATGCTTTTGGTGATGGATATAATGATCAAGCGATGTTTAGAGAAGTAGGTCATCGTATTGCGATGGGAAATGCTGTAAATGAGCTTAAAGAAAAAGCAACATATATTACAGATAATGTTGATTGTGATGGTATTACAAAAGCATTGATTCATGAAAATATCTTATAAGAATACTTTGTATTCTTTTTTTAATGAAAAAACAATGGGATAAGCATCGCAGGCAACATATTCCCTACTTTTATTTTCTTATCAAAACACAAATTCACACCTACAGCACATATCAAAACAGAGCCAACAAAAGATAAATGTGTAATCACTCCCTGAGTGAAAAGAGGTGCTAAAAGTGACGCAAAAAGAGTCATACCTCCTTGATAAATAAAAAGAGGAAAAGCAGAAAAAATAACACCAATCCCTAATGTAGACGCAAAAATCATAACAATTATAAAATCTAAAACAGACTTAGCCACTAACATACTATAATCACCATGTAATCCATCTTGTAAAGACCCAACAATAGCCATAGCACCTACGCAAATCACTAAAGATGATGTCACAAAGCCTTCTACAAATCGTGAATGATCTTTAAATTTAACTGTCTTCTTTATAAATTCTCCTAAATATTCTAAACGTCTTTCAATATCTAAAAATTCTCCTATTAATGCTCCCAAAACAAGAGAAACAATTAATATCATTGAACCTTGTGTTTCAATTTCATTATTTATAATTGTCAGCATGCCTTTCATTGCTCCACTGATTCCTATAAAAAGCGTCGCTAATCCTAATGCTTGCATCAATATATTTTGATATTTCTCTTTTAAGCCACTCTTCATGACTATGCCTAAAAGACCCCCAACAATAACTGATAAAGTATTGATTATTGTTCCTAAACCAAACATATATCCTCCTTATAATATATCATCTCTTTTTTCTATAAATAAAATACATAATTCCACTTAACATCATAACAATAAAAATAATCAACATAAAACAATGCATGAAAAATGCTTCTGGTAAAATTGTAATCACTGGATCAGTTGTATAATCAAATATCCAAAAGTCATTTCTAAAGACAATTTGATGAAAAATAACAAAAGCTTTATTAAAGTCTAGTGATGCCAAAAGACCAATAATAGCAGGAATACCTACAGAAAATAATGATGCGAATTTTAAAAAGTCATATTCTTTATTTTTCACATTTTGATAAATCATGAGAAGAGAAAGACTTCCAGAAACAATCATTGTCATTTGAATCCATTCAAAGATTCTTTTGACTTCTTCAAAATGAATACGTCCACTTTGTGACATAACAAAATCAGGTAAGTTTAAAGAACCCTTAAAAAAAAGACTCTGATATTGAATCAAAACATCATAATTCTCTTTAATTATATCTTTTGATAAATTTGTCATTTGAGAAATATTTAGATAATCAATATCAAAATAATATAATGGCTTAAAAAAGACAACACATGTTATCGCAAAACAAATAATAAAAAGAGTAAATAAAAGTGCCAAAAAAATGTCTTTTTTTCTATTCATTATAAATAAAGTCTTCACCTTTTTGAACCTCTACTTTAGATAACTTTGGATAATTTTGTTGACGTAAAACTTCATATATTCCTATTGCAACACAATTAGAAAGATTCAGACTTCTCGCATTTTGATCCATTGGTATGCGAACACATTCCTCAAGATGTTGTTTCAATATATCATGAGGTATCCCATCATGTTCATGTCCAAAAATAATATATTGATCTTGTGCAGAGACATAACATTGATCAGTATAACATAACTTTGAATAACGTGTAAAAAAGTGATATTGCCCTTTATTTTTGTTTGTAAAATCTTCCCAATTTTCATAAATTTCCATATCTAAATCTTTAATATAATCTAATCCTGCTCTTTTCATATGTTTATCATCTAAAGAAAATCCTAAAGGTTTGATTAAATGAAGTTTAGAGTGTGTTGCGACACATGTACGCATGATATTTCCTGTATTTTGAGGAATAGCAGGATGAACTAAAACTATATGATTCATCTTATTTCTCCTTTAATATTTGATATAATTTTTTTAATGCTTTTGCACGATGAGAATATTGATTTTTTTCCTCTAATGTTAATTGTGCTGAAGTTTTTTGTAGTTCTGGTACATAGAAAATAGGATCATAACCAAAACCATTTTCCCCTTCTATATGATCATAAATTTCTCCATCAAAGTATTCTTCAATCAATATAGGATCTTCATGAGGAATACAAAGTGCCATAGCACAAACAAAGCGTGCTCCTCTCTCTTTTCCTTTCACTGCATCTATGATATATTGATTTTTAATATCATAGCTTGTATCATGCCCTAAAAAACGTGCTGAATAAATACCAGGTTCTCCATTCATAGCATCGACTTCTAATCCTGAATCATCAGCAAGCGTTGGCTTATGAATGATATCACAAATTGTTTGGGCTTTAATCAACGCATTTTCTTTAAATGTCTGACCATTTTCTTCAATATCAATATCTTCATTAAAAACATCACTTAAAGATTTCACTTCTATTCCAATATCTTTAAGCATCGCTCTTATTTCTCTTATTTTTCCTTGATTTGTTGATGCAACAATAATTTCTTTCATTCTCATTTATCCTCCATTTTTAATGCTTTTTTAACACCAGCAATAGGCATATCCTTTCCTGTCCAAAATTCAAAAGAAACAGCTCCTTGATATAAAATCATTCCTTCTCCATTCATATAATCCAAATTCTTTTCTTTAGCCATTTTTAATAACTTTGTTTCCTTTGGATGATAAATAATATCAGCAACTTTTAATTGATGACTTAAATATGAAGAATCTGGTATTAAACATTCTTCTTCATAAGGAGTCATACCAACACTTGTTGTTTGGATCAATAAGTAAGCTTCTTTTAAATCCTCTTTTAATTCATCTAAACAGTGTAATGACTTTAATGTTAAAGAGCAACTTAATTGCTTAGCAAGTTCCTTTATAAAAGGCTTATCACTGCGATTATAAACAACAATCTCACTAACATGAGCACCTGCCAATGCTACAATAATAGCCTTCGCTGCTCCTCCAGCACCTAAAATCACAACTTTCTGATTTTGAACATCCCATCCTTGACTTTGACAAGCTTTCACAAATCCTATTCCATCACTGATATGTCCAATAAGCTTTCCATTTTCATTTTTGACTGTATTGACCGACTGACATAGCTGAGCTTCTTGAGTCATCTCATCTAAATAATTAATAATCTTTTCTTTATAAGGCATAGAAACATTAAAGCCTTTGATACCTAATGTTTTAACACTTTCAATATATTTTTCAAACTGATTATCTAAAACTTCAAAAGCCAAATAAACATCATCAATGCCCAATAATTCAAAAGCCATATTATGCATCATTGGTGAAAACGAATGTTTGATTGGATAAGCAACAATACCATATAAGCCTGTATACCCTGTAATTCTATTTCTCAATTTTTTTTCAAAAAATTCTTCATCATCAATTTTATACATACTTGTAAAACCATGTTTTCTTAAAATACGTGATGATGCTTCGTTCAATGGATCAATATAAGCAACAACTTTTGTTACATCCATAGTATCAATTTTATCTAATAATAATTGGCATATTGTACTTCCATAACCCTGTCCCCAATATGCCTTATTCAACATATAACCAAGTTCAACATCTTTTCCAAAAGGCTTTAAGCATCCAACCCCAATCAATGAATCATTTTCTATAAATTGAAAATATCCATATCCTTTATGTGAATCCCATGACATGATTTTTTCCCATCTTTCATTCATTTCATCTTCATCAATCACATAACCAGTAATATATTTCATAACATCTTCATCTTGATAGAATGCTTTTAAAACATGAAAATCTTGAGACGTAATTTGTTTAATTTTCATATAATCATCTCCATTCTTTCCTATTATATAGCAACTTTCTTTTTGAACAAAGAAAAAAATTTATTTTCGGCACTTTTTCTCTTTCCGTTTTTGCAAATTCATATTATACTATTATTAGGAGGGAAAAAAATGATTAATAAAGTTATAGTTAATGCTGATGATTTTGGTATGTGTGAAGGTGTTTATTTGGGGATACTTTCAGCACATAAAAATGGAATTGTAACATCTACAACATGTATGATGAACATGCCTTATGCTCAAGTTGCTTTAGAGGAAGCAAAGAAATTTCCAAAATTAGGAGTTGGTGTTCATTTGGTTTTAACACTTGGAAAACCATTAACAAAGACTTATTCATTTGTAGATGAAAATGGACACTTTATAAAAATTAATAGACAACCTGAATTAGCTGCTAAGGTGAACAAAGATGAATTGTATATTGAATGGAAAGCACAAATTGAAAAATATATTGAAATAACTGGGAAAAAACCAACGCATTTAGATTCACATCATCATGTACATATGTTACCAGAACTTATTCAAACAGCTATTCAATTAGCAAAGGAATATGATGTTCCAATGAGACAAGTAGAAAATGTTTATGATACTTATGAATTTGTTCCTTGTGAAAAAGATTTTTATGACGAACAAGTAACAGTTGAGTATTTAAAAGAAGTGATGGAAAAATATGAAAATGTTGTAGAAATTATGTGTCATCCAGCATTAGTTGATCAATGGCTTTATGATTCATCTCGTTACAGTTTAAAAAGAATGAAGGAATCAGATGTTCTTTCTTGTCAAGATATTAAAGAATATATTGAGAACAACCATATTGAATTGATCAATTACTCAGATTTAGAAAAAAACAAATAAAATTTTTAGAAATCATCTCACAAAAGAATCATATCATTGTGGATGATTTTCTATTTTACATGAGCACTTCATCAATAAAGGCGCTCTTTTTTCTTTATTAAATAAATATACATAAACAATGAAAAACATAATAATAGCAGTGAATAGTGTTTATTCACTGCTTAATTAAGTACTATTTACTCTTTTATTTGCTTCTTAGAAACGATTATCATAAAAATCAATCCAATAAAAGATATTCCCATGAGAGATAACCATGTCACTTGATTCAATGAATCTCCAGTTGCAATTATATCATCATTAGATGTTTTCTGTCCAGTTGATGATCCTGATGAATCAGTCTTTATATCTATTTCTTCATCTTTGTAAGAATTAACAAATTGAACAGTTATATTTTCATCAGCTTTAATAATACCAATTTCTTTTTCAGAAATTGTCTTATAACCATTCATATTGGCATCTACTTCTTCTACTTTATAATTAAACCCTGCTAGAAGTTCAGATGCTGTTTTGCTTTCATCATGCTTTAATGTAAATGTTGCCACACCATTTATAAAATTCAAATCTCCAAAAGCTCCATTAAGTGGAACAATAACGTTATTATCATTTGTTATTGTGACTTTGAAAGAGAAGTCCCTATCTTTTCCTTTATCAATACCTTCTACTTTGTTAGAAATAGTTAACTGTCCTGTTTCTGTACGAATTTCTGCTTCTTTCCAGTTTGCAACAAAAGTTAAATGACCCGTTGTTCCTTGATCTATAGTAAGCTTATCAAATGTATCATTTACTTGATACGCAATTGTATCTTTACCTAAACTCCAATGAGAGAACTCATACCACTTACCATGATCATATACAACCGCTGGATTTTTTACAGTAAATTTATTCTCAACTGTATATTGTGTTGGATTTTTTCCATTGGCTGATTCTACAGATGTATTTTTTTGTGCTGTGATTACCTGCAAAGCATTATCTGCCATAGAAGGAGCATTATCTGCATTCTTATAAGTAATAGTATAAGTTATTGGACGTACCAGATAAGTAATTATTTTAGGAATTTGTCCATGTGACAAGGTACTGACTAACTGTATATTCCCTTGAGTGTCAATCCATGTTAAATCCAAATAATTATCCACTTTCTTGTAACTACCCTTAGCATCCTTACAAACCAATTCATAGCCCATATTGTTAAGTTCTTTAACAGTTGCAGGTGTTGGTGTTGTAATAATCTGAGTTGCACTTTCTTGAACCTCTTTAATAATATTCTGATTATTTCTGTTTTCTGTACCAGCTTCTACAAATCTTATTTTATGCTCAGCTTTTATAATTGGTGAATAATAGAAAATAATATTATATGAATCTTTTTCGTTTGCCAATGCTAATGCTTTATTTGTTTGTAAAGGTATATAACCTGACTTACCTTTAGCAGCCAAATTCAACATTGCATCAGAAATAAACTGTTGATCCTTTTGATAATTCTTTTCTAATACATAATAGCGTTCCCCACCCTTTGTAACAATTGCATCTTTATCAATTTGTACAGTAGTCAATAGCTTAGTTTGATCTTCATAACTTAACTCTTTTGTCACATAATAGATAGTATAGTTATACTTTTTGGTACTAATTGCCTCCCAAACAGCTACAACATGTTGATCAGCTGTGACTGGTTTATCAAAATCAAACGCTGTATTCGGTTCAATCAAAACACCATTTTCATCACCTAGATACCATCCAGAAAGTGTATATCCTTCTCGTACAGGTCGTGGAATAGAACCTTTAACAGAATAACGAACATTAGCAGGAACTTCAAATCTAATGCTTTGATTTTTTCCTACAATACCGCCATTAAGATGAAATGTTACTTTATAAACTGGTTGCTCCCAAATTGCATACAAGTCTAAGTTACCTTCTATAGCAAAAGTTTCTTCAACTTGAGCTTGAGCATCTTGATTATGCTGGATAGTCCATTGCATATTAACACCACCTGGTCCAAGAGCCCACCCTTTAAAATTCCATTGTGCTGAGCCATCCACTGAACGATCAGGACAAACCGCTATAGCATCTCCAGTTGTAGTCCATGTGTATTTATGTTTTCCATTTACTGTTGTTTGATTAGTATCTTTATAATCTAATGCAAATCCATATTTTTCTTGGTTTACCTGTGCACCATAAGGAAGCTCAATGATTCCTAATACAACTTCACTTGATGTTGCATTTTCTTTTGAAGTAGGCGCCATATAAGTAATTGTATATCTATCTCTATTATAATAAAAGTAAAGGTCATAAGGTTCATCCTCTGTTCCACACTGAACTCCACTCCATGCTCCATCACTATTAACATATTGAGAGTTATGGTCAGCATTTTCATTAGCCCTTGTCATATGTAACCGTGCGCTTGGATTTTGTTTATTAATTGCATTACTAGATACAGTTGATACTTGACGACTTATAGCATAATATTTAGTTTCTCCTTCTTTGCTATATCCTCGCACAGCATAATAAGTCCCATTAGGATCATTGTAAATGATATTCCCATTTTCATAAGACACCAACATCAAATCTGTAAATCCATATCTTTGAAAAGCTTCATTACGACTTGGTACTAGATATAATGTATCAGTTAATCTTTTAGAACTATTATAAGTTGAAATCTCCAGCACACCTTCTGAATCAATATTCAAGTTTGGAATCTCTAAGCAATGATTATTACGATAATAGTTAATTTTTCTATTACCCCAATAAGCAATCAAATGATGTACTTTATCCCTATTCTCTGTATCAGCAATAATTTCAGAATTTAGTGTCGCATAAGACCCCATAATAGTTGGTTCATCATAATGACTGCTTCCAGGTGTCATCGCATCTGTTCGATATTGTCCATCAGTTACAGCCCATGAAACCATCTTAGCTGTATTTCCCCAACCATCACTATTAGTAGTTACTTGTTCTTCAGCACGGGAAACAGGCCAAACATCTCTCAAATCCGCACCATATTTAGCTTTAATAGTAATGGTCTGTGGAACAGGCATTTCATGAGCACTTGTTATCTGTGCTTGTAACCAGCTGTTCTTATATGATGCACTACCATTTGTATGAGAGGCACTATAACCAAAATTCAATGTACCATCACTATTGAAAATTTTATCCGCTCCTGCATAACTATATCCATTTGTTTTATTAGCAACACAAAAGTCTGATGTACTACCACCAATAGAAGCATTGCCATAATAGTGGAACTGTAACTCATAAATATTTCGAGTAAAATACACATAAATCATTGTCTTACCATCAGCAGAAGCTGTTGTAGTCGTATAGTCGATAGAAGAACTAGTATCATGAATGATTTCAAAGTCTGCCTGTGTATAAAATCTATCTGAATCTATTCCATTCTCTTGTCCCATAACTCTTTTAAAGTTTGCACTCACTTGGTTTTGAATTTCTGTTATTAAATTTTTCTGATTGCTTTTATCTACCAAAGAAGAGTTTGTATCAAGTGTCAAAGTAAAGCTTCCCATATTACTATAATTAGGATCTGTTTCCCCTAATTTTGGTGTATGTGTTAATGGTGCTTTTTGATAATTCTGATATTTCATATCATAATATGTGCTATTTCCACCACTAGCTATAGCTTGTACATCATCTTCTCCTGTTAAATTTTCTGTCCAAAGGACAACTCTAACTTGTGTTGTCGCAGGTTTCCAAATTGGATATAGATGTAATGCCAATACCCCTTTAGAATCTTGAAGCATCGCTTTTTTTGAAATGAAGTCATCATCAATTGTTAATGTACCTGTTACCTTTACATATGCATCTTCAGGATATTCTCCATCAACGAGTTTTGCATCTTTTTTCAAATATTGCCAACCATCAAATGTATATCCCATTCGCTTTGGTTCATTGACCTTTAAATCAACATTTCCACCTAACTTAATTTGTTGTCTAGGAATATAGGTGTAGTTTGTATCAAAAATAACACGATAAAATTCCGCAGCTTTGTAATAAACATCTACTGTTGTAGCATTCGTATCCATCATAGATGCTGTTGCTGCATTCTCAATCAACTTTTGAGAATAACCAATTGGAGTCAGTTTTTCATAAACATCATCTGTTTTTGCATTTGCTTTAGTCATGGTTCCAACTCGTCCATGTAAAGTTTCTTGATCTAAAAGAACATAATCCACACCATCTTTTATATTTGTCTCCATACCAGTGTAGTCTGACAATCCAGAAAGCGTCTTTGGAACCCAATGATTAACCATATACCAAGTTGCATTACGGCGATAATAAACCGTAAGAGCGACCTTTGTATCATTTTCAAGTACATTTTTTAATTGTTCTTCTTTCAATGCAATACTTAATTGAGGATCTTGCAATGGATTCGCTCCATTTTTTGCATAACCTTTAGCCATTGCAATATACTCATCTGTTTCAATACATCGAGCAGTATCCCATGCTTCATTATATACTGTTGAATATTGATTCTGATAAATGGGATGAATATTTTCTCCACTCTTTTCTTGATAGTAATAAATCTTATTATGTTCAGCATCTAAGTCAAAATCTCCACGCTCTAATGCTGTTTCTAATTCCTCTGGTGTTTCTGTCCCTTTTGGTGGATTAACCAAATAAGTATTTAATGGTTCAGGATTCAACACAATGCGGAAACCTTCCACAGTTGGAAGGTTATATTCTATATGATACAAACCATCTGATTGTTTTTTAGGAATCACTTCTATGATTTCTGGACTTTTTACATCAATACCTGCCATTGCCCCAGTATTAGAATATTTATAGTCTAATTTTATTCTTATAATATTAGCAGGCACAAACTTATAATCAGTAAGCCCACCACTGAATACTTCTCTGAGTACCGTTCCTTCTCCCTGAGCTTCTTTTTGTGGGACAATTTTCCAACCACTGTTTACATTATAAACAATTCTTGCTCCACCTTCTCTATTTTCATCAAAATCTTCAATAGAAAGAGGTTTGGCTTCTGTGACCATGAGTTGCTTCACATCATAAGCAAAACGTGATAAATCGCACTTCCCATCCTTAAAATCCTCTTTATTCAACTCGATTTTTTCTTCTGCACTTACATATCTTCCTTTACCATTCACCTTAAAACGAAAATAATGAGTTAGATAAAGTGTATAAGTTGTTTTATCCTCTACTCCCTCACTCAATTTTTTTGTCTCTTTGCTTTCTTCGTTACTAATTGTGGCTGAATTTATAAATGTATTATTCGCCAATACCCCCCCCCGCATCATTTCTGTAGCAACTACAGTTATGCAAAGTACTACCATAGTGATAACTCTTAACCATCTTTTTGGGATTTGTTGTTTTACCAATCGTCCTTTTTCTGTCTTATTTAAAAAATGCATCATATACCCCCTCTTTCTTTGCAAATCAGCATTTCTTTAAAACCTTAGACATTTTCATTCTTTAACTCATTTTTCAATATATTTATTTCTCTATACAGAACATAAAAATTGCTAGTGAATATATTGTTATATTTATTATAGTCTTGGCAATCAAAAAAGTCTATATTTATGCTTAGAAAGTATGTAATTTACCTAAAAACCATTAAAAAACATATCAGCGAAATTATACAATATATCAAAATATTTGTACGAATCTGTAATAAATGAGCTAATTGTATTCACACTATAATTAAGAGATAAACCATCATATATTAGGAATCTAATGATAAATTCTTAATAAACTCTTGACAGTCATATGTAGCAAAAACAACAGGATCCATACATTCAATCTTTTTATCAATTTTCTCTTTAAGTTTCATAAGCTGAAATCTTAATTGTGGCGCCAAAAAGATAAAGTCATATTTTCCATAAACTTTATCTAAAGAATGAAAGGATGTTGCTTCAACTTGAACTGGAATTCTATTAGATTGACAATACTGATTCAGTTTATCAGCAAAAAATCCTGTTGTCATACCACTTGTACAGCATAACAGAACATGACAAATGCTTTTTCTTTTGACTTCTTTAAGCTTTTTTATCATTCTATAAAATAAATCTGTCGCATAATAATAATTATAAAATTGATAGTGAAGATAAAATAAAAGATTTTCCTCATCAAATACAAATTCTTCTACTATACCCATAGGCCAAATGATGAATTTTGCAATTTTATCCTGATAATAAATCTTATAAGTTCTTTCATCACATATTTCTATTTTTAAATCACAATCTTCTTTAACTTGATAATATACCCATCTTTTAAAAATATATATATTTTCCTTGCGATAAAATTCATCCATATCAACCATCTCCTTATTTTATTATACATGAAAAATGAAACAATAAAATAAATTTGCAAGAAAAGAAAAAGATAAGAAAATTTTCTTATCTTTCAAACGCAGCCATCAAAAATAAATCATAGAAAATAATATATTCATTTCCAAGTATTTATAACTTTAAAATTGTAATTTTATACTCCTACTAACAAGTCAAATAAAGTAATGCCAATGCTTAAATATCTAACAACTATTGTTGTTTTATTATTCCTGATAGCTCTGAATCTTTATTGAATGGTCATGAATCATACGATTTTCTATAATCTATTTTCTTCTATGAGCACTGCATTTAAGTTTATCGGAGTAGGAATGGCAGCTATTTCATAGAATAATGATTCTCATTTTATCTAACACTAATAATGGGGGATTATTATGGTGTATAAAATCCATCAACAGTTTCTTTATAAAACTTTCTTTTTATAGAGAAACTAAAGTTCAGTCTGTTTTTTTAAAACTAATCAAACAGCGTATAAATTCTTTCTTATGTTTTCTGAGTGTCATTGTTATAGATATATTCAAAGAAATCAGCTCAATAAAAATGAATCATATATATCATTGTCAAGTGAATACAAAGATATTTTTTATATAGTCGAATTATCCCACATTCAACAATAATCATTCTCCCTTTGACTCTTTGCATTTTCTTTCCAATAATACTCTATACAATTAACCCAAATATCAAAGCTCATGAAAGTACAATTCTTGTTATCTTATGTTTTCCCATATAAGTTTTATACTTTTTTATTTCCTCCTTGAAATATTTTATCATCTGCGTTTACGGTACTATATTAACACTTCGAGAGTAAACTATCAACAATATTTTTAATTATTTTTTACTGTGTTTTTTATTGTGTTTTATTGTTTTTTATTTATGAAAATAAAATTTTTCTATTCAACCATCATTTTAATAATTTCCTTATTTGTTTCTTTCATTCCATCTTTACCTAGTCTGCAAACATTATGTATTGTCTTTTCAACCCCTTTTGTGACAATTCCATCACCACCATAAAATTGTTGTCCATGTTTATACATCTCATATCCTAAGATTCCTGCATCAACAGACGCTGCAATTTTAGCAGCACAAGATGCTTTTGCTCCATCACAAATCATCCCTGACACAATAGCCAATGCATTAACAAATGTATGTATAACATCTTTATAATTTCCTCCACACAAGAAGGCAATTCCTGCCCCTGCTGCTGCCCCTGCACTAACTGCACCACAGTATGCTGATAATGTTCCAATACCAGCTTTTTGATGAATTGCAATGAGATTTGACAAAGCAAGGGCTTGGTACAATTTTCTATCCTCTACTTTCAATTCTCTTGCATAAATAATAACAGGAATACTACAAGTCATTCCTTGATTTCCACTACCAGAATTAATAACAACAGGCAATTCACATCCATTCATTCTCGCATCAGAGCCAGAAGCCGCATAAGCTTTTGCCTTTGTCTTAATATCCTGAGGATATGCTTTTAAAAGAACTTGTCCAATATTAGCTCCATAATGATGATTCATTCCTTCATTAGCAATTTTCATATTATATTCAATTTGTCTATCTAATGTTTCCTTGACATCATCAACATCCAACTCTTGAATAAAATCCCATATTTTTTCCATTGATAAAAGGTCTCTATCAGTTGATGCCTTTTGATGATGAGAAGCATGATGTATATGAAACAAGTTCTTCCCATTTTTCTCAATTGAAACAATTTGTGTATGGTAATCAGTGATTCTGACTTTTGCATATTCATTTTTCTTATACACTGTCATAATCAAGTCAAAAACTGATTCACTTTCTAAATATTTTACATCAATATCAACTTCTTGTAGATAATTCTTCATATGCTCAATTTGTTCTTGAGTCACTTGAGAAATAACTTCTAGTTTTCTTTCTGTATCTCCAGCAATAATTCCAGCTACAGTTGCTGCTGGGATGCCTTTTAAATGTTGAGTATGAGGCACAATCACACTTTTCACATTCTTAATAAGACTTCCACTTGCTTCAACTTGAATTTTATCAGGCAGACTTCCTAAAATATCTCTTGCTTTTGATGCTGCATAAGCAATAGCAATAGGTTCTGTACATCCCATTGCTGGAATCAATTCTTCTTTTAAAATCTGAACATAAGATTGATAAAGACTATCATGTTTATTCATTTGTATCACCTCATCTCTATTATAATTTTTTTCATTCTTTTGACAAGACTCTATGCTTGTTATTTGTTTATATTATCATCGATAAAAAAAGAAGATCCTAAGATCTTCTCTATTCATTATTTTGTAAAAATAGCCACCCAATAATTTTTATATCTTGCTATAGCACATTTTTTATAGTTTTTATTAAGCATATTTTTCTTATGACCTGCTGAATTATACCATGCTTCAATAGCACTCTCTGCACTCTTGTAACCAAATGCAATATTTTCAGCATTCACTAATCTCCCATTATCTAAAACCAATTCTCCACCATATGGTCTTGTATGGCTAAAAGATATTTCAATTTCTTTTGCTCTTATTTTCGCAAATTGATAAAGTTCATTATCCCAAGTAAGATTTCCTACTCCATTTTCTGAACGCTTCTTGTTTTGTAAATTCAATGCTTCTTTAGCACTTGCTAAATCATAATCTGAATCTGGTGTTGAAACAGTTTGACTTGGTTTTTTCACAGAACTTGTTGAGCTTGGTTTCGTTGTTGAACTTGGCTTTGATGTTGTACTTGGCTTTGTTGTCGTACTTGGTTTTGATGTTGTACTTGGTTTTGATGTTGAAGCCTGTGCTGTTGGTTTTGTGGAAGATGTATTTTGACTTTGTTGAGAACCATCCTGCTTTTTCTCTTTCACAACAACAGTAATTTCTTTTGTCGCTTCGTTACTTTGACTATCTTTTGCTTTTATTGTTGCCTTATATTCTCCAGCTTTCGCATAATCAACCTTTGTGTCATCTATTGTCAAAGTAACTTCTGATAAATCAGTTGCTTTAAAATCTTCTTGTTTCAATTTAGTATTATTTTCAACTTCATATTTCTCTTTTAATCCTTCAAAAACTGGTGCAACAGTATCCTTCACAATAACTTTTACTTTTTCAGTTTGATCTTCATATGTTAGTGTCACTTCATATTCACCAATTGCTGGATATGTTTTCCCCTCTTGATTTTGATCATTTGATGATATTTGAACATCCTTAAGAACATCTTCTTCATTACTTAAATAATCAGCAATCTCATGAGATATTGCTTGACCATATTCTAAAGTCACTTCACTATTTTTCAATTGTAACTGTGTTTGTGTCTTTGTTCCACAAGCTGTCATCATTAATGCAGATACAAACAATAAACTCATATTTTTCTTCAACATTTTTCGTTCCTCCATCTTTTTAAGCATTATTATTTCACACTGTCTATTATATAACTTTTTGGTTAGATTTCAACATATTTTTACAATTATTTTTATAGTATTATGAAAATATATGCCTATTTTACTATATTTTTTAAAAATATTCATAAAAAATAATCTAACCATATTTTGTTATTTGCATACCATATCAATAAAAAACTATAATGA
>CATOPA010000022.1 GCA_951801965.1 uncultured Erysipelotrichaceae bacterium
TACATCTACTGCGTACCAAATATTATTTATTCTTATATAATTCCACATGTGTTTTTCTGATTGTCCTTCTGAATTTATAGCTTCTCCTGATACTAAAATACATGGTATTTCTATTTTATCTAATAATTCCTTAATTTTATTTTCTTCTTCTACTTTAATTCCTTCTTGCATGATGTTAAGAGCAACAGAACGAAACATAGCTCCTGTATCAATATAAGTATAATTTAAATTTTTAGCAACAAGCTTTGCAATTGTAGATTTTCCTGCTGCTGCTGGACCATCAATAGCTATTGAAATCTTTTTCATATTATGACCACCTCTCATGAAAAGAATAACTGTTTTAAAATAAAGATTAACAATACAACAAAAACAACAATAAAGAAAACAATCAAATAATTCAAAATTGTTATCAAACGATTATTTTCAGTTGGTTCTTCATCCTCTTTTTCAACAATTTCTTCTTTTTTTGGTATAATAACTGTATCGTTTTGAGGATGAGAACTGATGTCTTGTGAATCTTCCTTTTTAGTTTTCTCTTTCTCCATCTTTTTTTCTTTTTTCTTTTGAGACATCAAATCAGCGACTGTCATACCTTCTTCAAACTTTCTGAGTTCTTCAGCATCTTCTTCTGGAGACATGGCTGCAAGTTTTTCTAAAAGAGTCATTTTTTTCTTAGGCTCCTCTTTAATCTCAGTGGTTTCTTGCTGATAGATATCTTTCTTTGCAGCATGTTTACCTTCATCCTGCTTGATTTTATTTAAAATACCTATACGTGTATTGTATTGTTCTTTTCTTACATTCGCTTTTGCTTCATTTAATACCGAATTGATTTCTTCATCATCTTTTTGTAAAGTTTCATATGATAATGGTTCAATCAATGTATCTTCAACTTTCTTTTCTTCTTCATGAGGCATAAAAGCCAAAAAGTCATCGTCTTCATCTTCGACATGAGCTGGTTCAATATGTCGATTAATAGTGACTTCTTCTTTCATTTCATCTCTTAAATCTTTATATTTATTTACTCTTGTTTCTTTTCCCATTTTTCATCACCGCCCCCATTATAACATAACTATAAAAATTATAAAATAATCTTTAAAAATAAATATAATTAGTTTATAATAAGTATATCATTATATAGGAGGAATAAAAAAATGTTTAAAGTTAATGAAAATTGTATTGGATGCGGTGCATGTACTGCTGTATGTCCTGAAGTTTTTGATTTAAATGCTGATGGATTAGCTGAAAACATTATTGGAGATGTACCAGCAGAATTAGTTGATGGTGCAAAAGAAGCTTTAGAAGCTTGTCCAGTTGGTGCAATCGTTGAAGAATAAAATGATAAATGAACCAATCCATTTGATTGGTTCTTTTTTCATGGAATGAATTAATTCTATCAGTTATTTTAATGATGATTATAGAGGTAGGTTTCCTTTTATAGATGTAGATAATTTCTTTACTGTAATTGGCTATAATTACGACTATGATTCTAAAATTATTAATGATATAATCAGAATAAAAGATGATAATCATTTTAGAAAAAGATTAGAAAATTCAAGATATGTTAGGAGAATGTAATTATGTCTATCAAAAAATGTCCAGTTTGTTCCAATCCATTAGTTCAAGGTTATATTAAAACAAATGGAGAGGTAATCGCATGGTCACCTGAATCTAAAAGAAAATCAATTTTTACTAGTCGTTGGCGTGTTTATGAAAATGAAATAAAATTAGGTGAATATAGCTTTTTCAAAGGCGGAAAAGTTAAAGCATATAGATGTGACATATGTCATAAAATTTTTATTGATATTGAAGAATAATTGACATATAAAAAATCGGTATATTGATTTTTAAAGAAATTAACAGAGTGTCTTAAAGGGCTGTAACGAATAAAATTATCTTTAGGCGTTAAGGTCATAATAAAAAAGGAATCTACAATTCCCCTTACTGATGATAAAAATTCATTTCGTTTTCTATTAATTTCTTTTTTTCTTCACTTTGAGGTTTTTTAAAAAAAGAAATAGTATGACATTTATTACACCAAATAAAATGAACTCCTTCACGTTGTTTATATTCTATATAGGGATCCTGAGCCCCACATATCCCACAAACATTTGTCTTTTCTTTATCTAAAATCACGCTACGCATATGATGAACCTCCTTGTCTAACATTATAACTCTATTTTTCATATCTTCAATAAACTTCATCATACAAATAATGACAAAAAAAGAGTCCTCACAAAGAGAACACTATTTTCTTCTTTTATTTAATTCTTTCTTTTCTAATGCTAAAGTTCTTAAATCTTTGACTTCTTGAGGTTTTAATAAGCGATACTTTCCTGGTGTTAATCCTTTTACATTAATAAAACCAACTTGTACACGATGTAATCTTTTCACTCTAAACCCAACAGATTCAAACATCTTTTTCACTTGTCTGTTTTTACCTTCAACAAGCTTAATCATTAACATCGTTGTCTTATGCTCCATATCTTTGCCTGTTACTTTAATCTTACAAGGTAATGTCTTTGCTCCTTCAAGATAAATACCTTTTTCTAAACGATGCAAAGTTTCTCCATTAATTAATCCATCTATTGTGACTTCATAAACTTTTTCTAAATGTGATGAAGGATGCATCATGAGATTTGCAAACTCACCATCATTAGTCATAAGTAAGACACCTGTTGTATCATAATCTAGTCTTCCTACTGGATAAATACGTTCTTTAACATCCTCAAAATAATCAATAACTGTTTCTCTACCAAGTTCATCACTCAATGAACAAATACATCCTTTAGGTTTATAGAATAAATAATAAACTTTATTCTCTCCTTCTAGCATCTTATCATCCACCATAATAAGATCACCCTTTTTCACTTTAAAACCTAATTCACTAATGACTTCACCATTGACTTTTACTCTACCTTGACGAATCAAATCTTCAGCTTTTCTTCTTGAAGTATATCCACTTGCTGCAATCGCCTTCTGTAGTCTTTCCATAGTCTCACGTCCTTTCATGCATCATTATACACATTTTACATAATTATACAAATACTTTTAAATAAATCATTATCGCAAGAAAGATAGACATCATATCCATGAAAAGTCCTAAAGCAATCGCATAACGTGTATTCTTCATATGAAGTGATGAAAAATATAAAGTCACAACATAGAGTGTTGTATCACTCCCACTTTGTATTAATGTAGATAACAGACTTAAAGGATGATCAACTCCAAAAACTTCATAAATCGTATATAAAAAGGAAAGAGAAGCATTTGCACTCACTGGTCTTAAAAAGCCTAATATAAAGACATCTACTGGTACACCTATTTTTTGAATAAGTGGTTGCATACAAGAGGCAATAAGTTCTATAGTGCCACTACTTCTTAAAAGCTGCACAAATAACATAAAAGCCATTAAAGTTGTAAAAAGTGGTTTGATTAATGATAATGCCTCCTTTACTCCCTCTATAAATAATTCAAAAAGAGACTGGCGTTTAATAAGTCCATCAATAAAAACAACTGTTAAAAATAAAATAACAATTCTATCCATGATCTATAACCCTTTGAATAATCAAACCGACAATAATAATAGTCACTGATATCCCTAACATATATGGATAAAATGCATAAGGTGTAACACTTCCAAACTGTTTTCTTAACATGATGAGTGATGATGGAAATAAACAAAGTCCTGCTGTATTGAATATAACAAGTGTCAGCATTTCTCTTGATGGTCTTTTTGGATAAGGACTAAAAGTATATAATCTTTGAAAGGCTTTGATACCACTTAATGTTGCTAGAGTGCCAAGTCCAAGTAAATTCGCAATCATATTAGAAGATAATTCATCATAAACATGATCTTTTTCAATAATAGGTCCATAAATAAATCTGAGTAAAGGCTTTAAAACAACTGCAAAATAATTCATAAAACCAGTTTTTTCAATAATATTCAAAAAACCTCCCCATAAACATGCTGATAAAACAACTGTTGTCACCAAATCAAAAACCATATAAGGAGTTTCCATAACCGAAGTCATCATTTCTCCTTCATGATGCAAAAATAAACCAATAATAAAGAAAATAACAATACTGTATTTCCATATTTTAGCCATTGAAAAATTCTCCCAATAAAATCATCCAATATCTTATAATTGTACGTAGTCCTGTTTCTTTTTGAGCTTCATATATTTTATTATCAGAAACATAAATACTAATAACATCCTTATCCTGCTTCATAATTGCCTTACTTTCCCCTTCACCACAAAAATAAAGATCCTCGTCAATCAAAAAAGAATGTCCATGATATTGATAAATCCCTTTTGGTAAAACCAAAATATGCTGATACTTTGAAAAACATTCTTCATATTTCTCTTTATGAAATTCAAAATCATTTCCACAATTCAATGTCACAATAACAAGAGAAGTATCATCTTTAATAGCTCTTGTCACTAAAGTCCTTTTTGCCTGCTTTGTAAAACCAGTTTTTCCCCCAACACAATATTCATATTCTTTAAGCAATCTATTTTTATTATGCCATGTTCCCCCACCATCTTCTCTTTTATATGATTCTTTCATCACAATATCATTAAAAATAGGATTTTGACAACAATAAGACATCAGCAATGCCATATCATAAGCGCTAGAACGATTTCCATTATCTTCCTCATCTAAACCTGTTGGGTTACAAAAAACAGTATCATTCATCTTTAATTCTTTTGCTTTTTTATTCATCATTTCTACAAAATGAGGAATATCCCCACCAATATTTTTAGCAATCACATTTGCAGCATCATTCCCACTTCTTAATAACAATCCATGTAATAAGTCTCTTAAATTAATATGGTCTCCTATATGTATATAGACACCACTTCCCCAAGCTTCATTGACTTCTTCACCAATTTCATAATCATCATCTAAATTTCCATTTTCAATAGCAATAATTGCTGTCATGATTTTTGATATAGAAGCAACACTTTGAATATGATGCTCATTATATCCCTCTAAAACACTTTGGTTATATGAATCCATAACAACATATGCCTTTCCTTGAAAATCAACAGCATAAACTGGTGAAATCATACTTATGAATAATAAAACTATTAAAATTGCTTTTTTCATTTTTATCACCATTATAATCTATGATTGAATAAAATGTTTATGCTTAAAATAAAAACAGAACTATCTCGTGTATCCACAAAATTCAAACTCATTTTTTAATAATCATTAAATAATACTTCTATTTTTCGCATCATAATAACTTAATTAGCATTTCTATTTAATATTAAAAAGATTCTCCTACTATAATTTGTCTGCTGACAATATTATGTAAAAGGAGAACCTCATGAAAAATTTTATCATTAAACTTCTTGATTTAAAAGAAGAAGATTTAGATTTCACTCATTCTATCACTCAATCAATACTTTCTTTATAATCTTTAATATTAATATTTATTTCTTTCTGTATTTGTATTAGTAAATGGATCTATCAAACACTATTTTGCTTTTTAGTTTTCATTTTTTTTATCGTTTTGAAACCAAAGAAAATCATTAAAAAGAGTGAAAGAGTCATATCCATAGCAACTGCTTTATAATTTACAGTTTGTTCAAAAGTTGTTAAAAATGCTGGAATAAATATGATAATCGCTGTTATACAACCCCATATATAAGAAAATAATCGATCATAAAAATATATGATGCAAATAAACAAAACAACAATACTTAACATTGCAGGTATTTGCATATAACTAAGTCCATATGAATTTAAATTATCTAACGCTAATGTTAAGCAACCAACACAAATTAATAAAGTTGTCATTTTTGAGCTAGACATAATTATCCCTCCTTCTTGGCAGATGCGCTTGGCTTATTGACTTTCTTTCTTCAAGTACATTATACCATATCTACTATCTCAAAAATAGTAAAAACCTAATCTCATTACAATATTAAAACATTTTTAGTAACATCATTATTATGTTTATATCTATCTATCATACAATCTTAATACACTTTCTTGTAGATAAGAAAAACAATGCCTATATGACATTGTTAAAAATATTTCATAAATTCTTTTGATAAGGTTATCCTATATAGTGAGATTATCGAATAGATGTTTTGATATAGATGATAGTCTCATCTAAACCATGGTCATTTAAGTAATGAAGCAATTCTTCTAATAATTCCTGTGTTGAGGGATGTAAAATATAAAATTGCTTCCCATTTTCATAGTATTTTAGCGGATAAGAATCATGATAATTTTTGCCTTGGTAAGTCATACTGGCAGCAACTCTATCACAAAACATTTCTAAAACATATTTTTTAGGCATGGGAGATGGCACAACACCTTGGCGAGTAAAATCTATCCAATATTCCCAATGATGCTTATTTCTTCCCTTATGATGTAACCAAGCTTGTGAATATCCTTTTTCTTCTCTTTCAGCAGAATTAGGAGATCTTATTCCTTGGTAATATTTTACTCCTGTTAAAAATTCACATAATGAGTATTTTGACATATCATGTAATAAGCCTTGTTTATATAATCCAATGCGGAAACAAAGTTGTCCAACTTTAATTTTGTGTTTTGTAATTGTTTTAAAATGTTGTAATGCTTTCATTTTTATCACCATCTTTAGTATACACTTTTTCTTTATGAATGCAAATGTCTTTATTTTTTTAAAAAGCATGCTATAATAGTGAACATTAATAGGAGGTTTATATGCGAAGTGTTAAGATTTATACAAATTTTAATGATAATGAATTAACAATTGAAAGCTGTAGTGAGATTATTCAAGTCTTGCAAAAGATGTATGAGAATATAAGACAAGAAATATATAATCAATCATTAGGAATAAGAAACTTAAAAAAATCACTTTTCTTTACAGCTATCTTGTTTTTTCTTTATATATTTACACATCTTTTATTTTTCATTTATTTGATGCCTATATCAGTAATTGCTTCTTTTTTACTTTCACTTGTGAGTGCAGAATATCTATCAACACAAACAAGAAAGCAAATCAAAGAACAAATACAACTTTATATAAAAAAGAGAGAAGCTCTCTTAAAACAAGAACAACTCAAGATTTAAACCTTGAGTTGCTTTTTTATTATTTATTTTCCACCATGTGCTATCACAACGCCTCTAGGATTATCTAAAGAAAATGTTTTAGCCATTTGTGGATAATGTTTATCAAAATATTGTTGTCTTTTTTCTCTATCTTGATATTTTCTAAGAATGGATTTTAAATCAAGAGGATCATTGATGAATACATTATGTTCATCTAATAATTCTAAAATATCTAAGATGTTATCAAAACTGTAACTTTCAAATAAATAATGTTCTTCACCCACTTGAATATCTATATCCAGTGAATAAATCATATGTCCTGGCATTGTCGCAAATGCCCCACTTTTCAATGATTGTGACAAGAAATCAACAGGTCCTTTTGCGACAACTGCTGGAGTATATATACGACTACACATTGATAAATCCATTTTATCAATAGTTTCATATAAAATATGCATTTGTTGAAAAGATACATCTGCTTGTCCAAAAATTAAATCATCATCACAGCCTTCATTTAATTTGAAATGAACTTTTACTTGATCAACTTGACGATAATTCATAATACTCTTATTCATATCTAAATCTTTCATGATTTTCTCCTCCTTTATTGAATAAGACTTTCCCATATTTTGACTTTATACCTTTCTACAATGCTATGATTTTTATAATATCCTCCTTTCTTATCTTATCATTAATTCTTCTAAAACCTTCCTCACATTATGAGCAGCATCGTCTTGTATCTCAATAATTCTAGCACCTCTACCTTTGGCAACTTCTCTTAAATCACAAGCAATCGTCGTATGAAATGAACATCCTATCACAATAAAGACATCATCAGATTCTAAATCATAGACCATTTCATAAGCCTTTTGATAGTTAGGTGCAGGATCTCCGTATAACACAGGTTTATTATATAATGAGTAAGCTATATCCATTTCATCATCTTCTGGAAGTCCTCCATGCAATTCTAAAGCATCACTACCAGCTGACTTATGTAAGCCATCAATATTCATTGTAATGACTGGAATATTGTATTCAGCCAAAGCAACATGCGCATCATTAGGCTTAGCACCATTCATATTCACCTTTAATTGTTTGATAACTTCGTTATATTCTTCATGATGTGTACTTGCATAACTTCTAAACAGCTTTTCTCTAATATCAGGACGTTCCATAAATGTTGGAATATTGCTTTGTTTTGATATACCTGCCCCTGTAAAAGCTAATATTTTCATATTCATTACACTTCCTCTTATCAACTCTATTATACCATAAAAAAAGAGAAGTGATAATAATAAAGAGTCTAATAATAATCTTTCTTTCAAAATCATATATTTCAATTTTTTATTGATGAGTGAATTCTAATAATGATTCCTTTTCTAAGAATAAAGAAATTAAACATAACCCAGCTCAAATACACCACATGCTCTTCATTTATAAGATAAACTAGGTATTCTCTTGATAATCACTTGTTGACGTCTTATAATAAATATAAGAAATAGAGGAAAGGAAAAACTTATGAAAATTTTAATTAAAAATGGAACAATTTTAGTTGATGGTAAAAAAAGAATTGATCATGGAGCTGTCCTAGTAGAAGATGATAAGATTGTCGGTGTTTATAAAGACGATGAAAATATCTTAGCTGATCAAATTATTGATGCGAAAGGACATTATATTGTACCTGGACTTATTGAAACTCATACTCATGGAAGTATGGGATATGACTTTAATACATGTCAAGATGAAGATATTCAAAAAATCTGTGATGCTCATTTAAAAGAAGGTGTCACTTGTGTTATGGCAAGTTTAACATGTGAAAGTCAAAAAGATATGTTAGAATTATTGGACCGATATGAAAGATGTCATGTTCATAATTTGTTAGGTGTTCATATTGAAGGACCATTTTTAAGTCCAAATTATAAAGGAGTTATGAAAGAAGACTGCTTACAAAAGCCAAGCAAAGAAAACTTTGATGAATATCTTTCACATTGTTCTAAAATCAAATCTATGACGATAGCCCCTGAATTAGATGGTTCACTTGATTTGATAACATATGGACATAATTTGGGTATTGTTATGAATATTGGACATAGTAGTGCTTCAGCAAGTCAAGTCATTTTAGCTCAGGAGTACGGGGCTGAAGGTGTGACACATCTTTATAATGCTATGTCACAACATCTTCACAGAGAACCTGGTGTTGTGACTGGTGCTATTCTTTCTGATTTAATGTGTGAAATGATTGTTGATGGTTTCCATATTCATGAAGATATTATCAAGGCAACATATCAAGCTATTGGAAAAGAAAGAATTATTTTAATCTGTGATGCTAATCCATGTAAAGGACTTCCTGATGGATTATATCAGTTTTCTGGAAAAAATGTAGAAATTATTGATGGCAAAGCAAGAGTCAAAGAAACAGGTAGAATTGCAGGAAGTACAATACCACTTAATAAGGCTTGTGCAAACATGATGAAATGGTGTGGATGCTCTCTTGATGATGCTGTTTTGATGGCCTCTGTTAATCCAGCAAAACAATATCACCTGAACAAAGGGAAAATAGAAATTGGTTATGATGGTGATGTTTTAATCATTAATGAAGATTTTGATATTTTATCTGTTATTAATCAAGGAGAAGTAAAGATAAATCACTTATAAGAATATGATATAACTTTATCATATTCTTTTTTCTCTTTGAGAAATTTCCTTGTCATCCCTTTTGTTCACATTTATAATAATAGATAGAAGAAAACTTTTTATCATTCAAAAATATACATAAAGGAGTGATTGCTTTATGGATGAATTTTTAAGGGACATTCATACAATTATTTTTAAACAATGGATTTTATCACAAGATCATAAGGATTATCAAATCTCAATCAATCCTCAAAACAATAATCAAATTCTTATTTTAACCAAATATAGTCATAGTGAGATTACCTTTAACAATAAAAATATCATTGAATTAAGTGTTACAAATACTTTTAATAATGAAATTGAATTTTATCTTCATTTTCAAATGAGAACACTTTTACATGCTATTGAACTCTTTAATGAAATGTTAGAAAGCATTAAAAAATTAATATATAAACCTATCACAAAAATTCTATTAAGTTGTAGTGGAGGATTAACAACATCTTTTTTTGCATCAAAAATGAATGAAGCTGCAAAACTACTCTTTTTCCATTATGAAGCTTCTGCTATTGGTTACAATGAACTTTTCAATATTGGAAGTGAGTATGATATTATTCTTTTAGCTCCACAAATTTCTTTTATGCATGCAAAAGTTCAGGAAATTCTAAAAGATCAGATTGTTTTAAAAATTCCTCCTCAAGTCTTTGCAAAATATGATGTTGGGAAGATGATTTCTATTATTCAAGAAGCTATGAACAATCATAAACAAATTTCTCTTACCAATCATCATTCAGTCTCTTTAAAGACATCCATTCAATGTAAAGCTCCTATTCTTTGCTTAGGAATTATTCGTAATAGCAATCGTGTCCATATTGCATATCGCCTATATGGTTTACATAATCATATTATTTTAGATAAAGAGATTATTAAAAATACTATTTCAATTCAAGACTTTTATGATGTGATTGATTCTATTCTTGTTCAATATCCTAGTGTCAATATGATTGGCATTTCTGTTCCTGGAATTATTGATGATCAGTCTATCACTTCTACAAATATTAATGGATTAGACCAGATCAATGTTCAAAAATCATTTGCTCAAAGATATAAACAAAAAATTATTTTTAGTAATGATGTTAATACTGCTGTTGTAGGATATTATGCCTCACAAAAAGATTATTCATCTCTGGCACTCTTATTTCAACCAACAAGTTTCTTTGCTGGTGCAGGAATTATTATAGATGGACAATTGATTACTGGAAGAAGCAACATTGCAGGAGAAGTGCAATATCTCCCTCTTTCATTGAGTGAAAAGCCTTTATATTTAAATAAAACACCAGAAGGTGCTATTGAGCTTGTTTCTAAGATTATTTCATGCATTATGGCAATTGTTGATCCTGATGCTATTATCTTATTTTGTACACTGATTACTGATATAGAAGAGTTAAAAGATGCTATTTCAAAAATCATTCCTCACTCTCATATTCCTGATATTATTAAGATTGACAATCTTAATGAGTATACCTTAATTGGTCAAATGATTCTTTGTGCACAAAAACAATAATTTTTTAAAAATTCATGGAAACCGTTTTCATATAATGATATAATAATGCTAAGAACAAAGAAAATATAGAAAAGGAGATGTCACCCATGGATTTAAAGCAAAGAATTGAAGATGTGAAAAATAATGAAAGTCAATTATTATTAATTATTGGGCAGCCAGGTAGTGGAAAGTCGAAAATGATTAGAAACTACAGTGAGGATATTGGTATTCCTATCATTGATTTAGATAAGATATTTATAAATACCTCTGTTGATCAATTAATGGATGAAATGAAAAGCTTTTTAAAAAATTATCATAAAAATGTACTTTTGCTTGATAATAAAAAAATATTATATGCAAAAGACAACCATTT
Organism: uncultured Erysipelotrichaceae bacterium; assembly: GCA_951801965.1. Taxonomy (GTDB): domain Bacteria; phylum Bacillota_I; class Bacilli_A; order Erysipelotrichales; family Coprobacillaceae; genus CATOPA01. The sequence continues at coordinate 11,601 of CATOPA010000022.1, forward strand.
AGATATCTTAGCTTTCTTAAAAGAATTAGGGAAAGACATTATTGTAGTAGCAACGTGGAATGGTAAAATTGAAGATGGTCAACTTTATCATTTTAGAAAGGATGCAGATGATTTGATCTATTCTTTAGACAAAGAAAAAGTTGCTTATATTCTTTGTTAACAATCAGGAATCATAGATTCCTGATTCTTTTTTCTATTTCAATAACATAAGGCGCATTCTTCTTATTCATCATAAAATAACATGAGACATTAAACATATGAGTATCTAAATGCTGAACATACTCATTAATCCATAGACTTTCTCTTTCACCTTCCTCATGTCCTGGATAAACAACAATAAATAAAACTCTTTGAAACATATCAATAGCCTTACGAATGGCAATTCGCGTTGTTTCTAAGGATGTCGTAAGATGATGAGAAGCAAGTGGTAAATATCCTAAATTAAAAATACCAATATCAAAAGAAGATAAATAATGATCTATGTTTTGATGACCATCTAAAAGCAAATGAACATGAGAAACATCACCAATCAATTCTTTTGTCCTTTTTAAAGCAAGAGATTGAACATCAAAACTATAAACTTCTTGACAATGCTTTGATAAAGCAAGAGTATCATGACCATTTCCCATTGTCATATCTACTCCAATCAATCCTTGAGGATATTGTAAAAGTCTTTGATGAACATATTCAACCATTGTTAACATGATTTTCACTCCTTTATGAATAATTCTTCTTATTTTTTCTATAATATAAATATGAAAACATTTTATAAACTCATATTAATTCTCTATATATTTACTCTTTTATTTGCGCCTATATCTATTCATATCGCTGTATCATTGATATTACTGATAGCACTTAAATGGATTCCATATACCATTTATCGTATTGAATACTTATTATACATTTATCTTTCACAAGTCTTAGGATCAGTCTATGGTTTTTATCTTTTCCCCTACTATGATAAATGTATTCATTTTTTATCTGGTTGTCTGATTGTTTTGATTGCCAATAAATATCTTAAACCATATCAGCTTCCATCAAAGATATTTTATATTTTTATCAATACGATTGAAATGAGCATTGCTTTCTTATGGGAAATATTTGAATATTGTGGTCTTGTCTTTTTTCAGCATGATGCCTCAAGACATTTCACCACAGGTGTTCATGATACAATGCAAGATATGATTGTTTCTATGATTGGTGGATTAATAATCACATATCTTATTTATAAATTTCCATCATGCATTGATAGTCTTTATATATCGCAACAAGATACCCAGATGACAACTTCTCAACAATCGCATACCTAAATAACAATTCTGATGAAAGATGGTAAGTTTCAGCCAAATAATGAATGACTTCTTTTCTTTGTTTTGAAGAAAGAGTTGGCTCATACCATCTTTTTGGTTTGACTTTAAATTGACCTAAATAATCTTGTATCAATCTTTCATGATCATCAAGATTATTCAAATAAGTATCTAAATAATAAAACAATTCGTCTAATTGATACCCTACTTTTTTATATCCTTTACACTCATAAAAGCAACCAAGCTGATAAAAGAAAGAAAATGGAGATTTTTCTCTTTTCATAATTTCATTCATTGTTGAAACAAAACGTCCACTGTTCCAATATTTTTCTAACATATCTTCTGCTATATGAATCTTTTTCATATCTTCATATGTTAACCACTTGCTCTCTTTCATTTCATAAGGTGGTTCTTCTTGATAAATATATCCAAATGTTTCTGTGTCTTCTCTTAATGATGTTCCTCTTAAAAGTTTTAAAAAGCCAAGTTGAAGTTCTTTTGCTTGAAATGCAAAAACATCATCAAATGATTTTGCAAATCTTTCATATGTTTCATAAGGCAGTCCTGCAATTAAATCAAGATGTAAATCACATTTACCTCCATCCATAAGCTGTTGAACAACCTCACTTAATCTTTGAAAATTCTGAATACGTTTCACCGCTTTGTTTGTTGGTTCATATGTTGATTGAATACCTATTTCAAATCTCAATAAACCAGCAGGTGCTTTTTCATTAATAAAATCAATGATATCTTGATGTAAAACATCAGCATTAATTTCAAATTGAAATTGTTGTCCTTCTTGATGGTGTTTGAAAATATAATCTAAAATCATTAATGCGTGACGAGCATCAGCATTAAAACTACGATCTAAAAATTTTACTGTTTTCACAGAACTTTGACAAATTAAAGAAAGTTGTTTCTTTAAATAATCTTCACTAAAAAAACGTAATCCTTTTTCTAATGAGGATAAACAATACTGACACTGAAATGGACATCCTCGACTGGATTCAAAATATAAAATACGTTTGTCTTTATTCTTTTCATCTTGTGGTAAACAGTAAGGTGAATCTAAACTTTCAACATAACTCAAATCAACACAATTGACTGTTTTTGATATATGTCCTTGATAACTGACTCCTTCAATATCTATATTTTTATGATTTTCTATAGCATCTAACAAAAGTGGAAAAGCTTCTTCACCTTCACCGCTAATAATAAAATCAATATCAGTAAAAGATAAAAAGTGTTCAACATCATAAGTCACTTCTGGTCCACCTAAAATAATCACCAAATCTGGTTTAGCCTCTTTTAACATATGACATAAATCTAAAATATAATCAATATTCCATATATAACAAGAAAAAGCAACACTTTCAATATTCATTGATATAATATCATCTCTTATATGTTCTAAAGAATCTTTAATTGTATATTCTTTAAAATCAATATCAAATTTTTTATATGTCGCAACATATAAAAGTCTTAAAGATAATGATGTATGTATAAATTTTGAATTCAATGTTGTAATTAATGTTTTCATATATTCTCCTAAAAATAATCTAGGATTCCCTAGATTATTTCTCTTTCTTGATATTTGGTATAATACCTTTATATAAACAATATTCTTCTAATGTCCAACCATTATTAAAGATTTCTGTAGCAACATCCTTGCCAACATATCTAAAATGCCATGGTTCATTTCCTATTCCTGTAATATGAGCTTTATCCTCTTCAAATCTTAAAATAAAGCCATATTTATGAGCATTTGCGATACACCATTTATATTCTGGTTTATCTCCAAAACGACTGCTGATGCCATTACGTTTATCATCTAAGACGCTCTGACTTGTTAAATCAACACCTAAACCACTTTGATGTTCACTTGCTCCAGGAATTGCAACTAAGCTTGAAGCAGTCACTTCATCATAGCGATCATGAATTTCTTTATAAACCTTTTCTTGCTCTTCATAAGAACGATAAGCACTGTTGATGATAAGTGTATATCCTTCCTCTTTTGCTGCATTAAACATTTCTGTCAAAGCATCTGCAGCTTCTTTTCTTAATTGTGCATTTTCGCAATCAGGTGAAACAGGTATTTGAGATGGTTTTGTCAAATCCGAAGGAACATAAGAGCTTGGATATCTAAATCCTTTTTTGACTAATGTCACTAAATGTTCTGGATTTTGAATAATATAAGAATCTCCATTATCATTTTCAGAAATAATAAATGGATAAGCAACAGATAAAACTGCATAGCGATAATCTTTCTTTTCATTATAGACCTTTATATATTTTTCAAGATCCCCAATGGCAAAACCTTTGATACTCATATATGGTTCCACTTGTGAATAAGTATATTCATGAGCAAGTAAATAATTTAAGTCATCTATGCTTGCAATTTTCAATATATTCCATAATTGTTCTTCATTATATGTCAAAGCATCAAATCTTGGTTTATAATTCGTCATTATATTATTGACTGTCTTCAAGACATCTTCTTGCTTTAAATTTTTATGGAGTGACAAATACTTTTCATAATCATCATATAACTGATAAGATTCACTTCCTTCAATCCAATCAGCGATGTGTTCCATTTTCTCATGTGATAAAATTTCATCTACTGCTTGATGCTCTAATGATAAGATTGTATTTTGTTGTGAAAAAGAATATCCCTTCATCAATAATTGAATACGACTAAAATTGAGCCAAACAGCAATACCTAAAATAAGAATAACAGCTCCTGCAATAAGCGCAATACGATCCCATCTTACTTTTGAACGACGAGATGGTGAATAACTACTATAATATGTATATCTCTTCTTTCTATTGAGTCTCATAAAATACCTCTTTTCTTTATATTTAGTTTATCATATTCACTCCTATAATTCCATAAATAAGACAAAAAATAAAAGAGAATTACATCTAGAAAACATAATTGTATTGCATTATACAACAATTTATGTTATTTTAATTGTTGTATATAAAGGAGGTTACTCTATGCATTTTGTTATTTATGTATTCATAGCATTGATTTGCTTGATAACTGCTGTATTATTTACTGAAGTTTTTCCAAAATGGTCTAAAGCTCTTTTAGCGCTTATTGGAGCAGGAACAACTGGATGTGCTTTATCAATACTTATCAGAAAAATAGCTATTTGGTCAAATGCATTTGCACAACCAAAGCTATGGTCAACTGCTGGCATTTGTTCTGTTATTGTACTTGTTGTAATCATTATTGCAGTGACAATGTCAAATAAAAAGAAAGCAAAATAATATGAAAAGAAGTTCGCTAAACGAACTTCTTTTTTACATATCCTTAACATAATCTTCATTAAAATAAGATAGTTAAACAATACTTTTCATCTCATAATATAAATGAGGTGATTATCATATGTATACAAAATCAAACCATTTTTCACTTTTTATTATTTTTTCATTTTTTATCATTTCTTTATTAGGATCATTTCTAAGTGTGATTAACATTTTATCAATCATAACTTCATTACAACTTTTACAATTTTTAAAAGGAGAAAAATATTATTATATAGCAGTTGTTATATGTTTAATGACTTGTCTTTTGACTTTATTTATGACATATGTTTATTTTGTATAAATCAAACATTTTCCTTCCTCTTAGGCATTTGAAAACGAAATGCCAACAATAAAGCCACTCCAATAGATATAGCATATACTCCATATACTACAAAATAAGCCTGTTGCCCTTGAATATGATCAATGATGCTTCCAGAAATCATCTGAAAGATAAGAGCAGAAAGTCCTTTGGCTAACATTGAAGAAAGACCATAAGCACTATTCACAAATCTTTCATCAACAATATCAATAATAATTTTTACAGCAACCAAAATAAAAACAATACTTGTTAGACCTTGAAAAAAGAACATATACATAATCATTGAAGGATCTGGACATGTCGCATACCAAGCAAAACGAACAATTGACAAAATGCTTGAAAAAATCATTAACTGTTTATAAGAAACATATTTCATAATACGATCAGATAAAAGAACAGTTGGTAATTCAAACATCGTACTTAATAAAAGTGTTGTTCCAACCATTGCAGTTGTCCCTCCAAGTTCTTTAATTAATAGAGGCATATAAACACCATTTGCACTTGTAGGCCCTTGAAATAAAATATAAATAAAAACAAACATCACAAATGATTTATTCTTCAATAGAGAAGAAAATAACTGCTTTAAAGTAAACTTTTCTACATTTTCCTTTTCTACTGGTTGGACATCATGCATTTGATAAAAACCTAAAACAGTCAACAAAACTGCAACAGCAAAAATATAATAATTTGCTAGTGGAGAAACATAATCATAAACTAACCCTGCCACTTGACAAGCAATAGCATATAAAATTGAGCCCCACATACGAATTGTTCCAAAAGGATAAGGCGCACCAGTTGCTAAACGATCAGACAACGCTGTTGTTCCATTTAAAAAACCTTGTGTTAATCCATTAAACAAAAATAAGAAAAGGAAATGATGGCTGTATGCAAAAAGCATTCCAGAAATAGCACATAATATCATACAAATAATACCAACAATCTTAGGACTTTTGAACTTATCTGCCAGCATACCACAAACTGGTTGAGAAACCATTGCAAATAATGGAGCTGCCGAAGTAATCAAAGAAATTTCTGTTGCTGAACATCCTACACCAGCTAAATATACTGAAATAATACAAGCAAATGTTCCCCAAGAATAATAGAACATTCCATTTGCCATAGCATAATAAAAGTAGCTTCCTTTCTTAAACATAACTTTTCCTCCTCATTTTTATAACATATTGTATATATTATCATCAAGGAAAGTAGCTTTTTTCTATAATTCGAAATTCAGTTTCATGAAAATAACTTTATTTTTGAAATTCAATTTCAAAAGAAGGATAAGAATTTGTTTTTAGATAATATACCTTCTTGAAGCATAGCTCTCTCTTCTTGTTTGCAGATATTCTATCATCTATCTTTATAATCATAATTCTTTTTTCAAAAATTGAAACAGGAATTGTTATTCAAGAAGATATCTCCATTTTCCCTTTAAAAACCTATATAACAAAAGAATGCATCTTGCTATATTATCTAACACCATCATAATCCATACAAATTGTAGTGGTAAGTGTAATAAAGAAATCATAATCCAAGTTCCAAGAACACGTATTCCCCACATTGTGATTAATGAAAAAACAAATGGCGCTTTTGTATCTCCCATTCCATTAAATGTTCCTTCTAAAATAACAAGTACACCATAAATAGGCTCCGATACAGAAACAATACGTAATACTGTTGCTCCTAAAGCAATGACTTGCTGATCTGGTGTAAATAAAGACATAAGCTGATTAGCAAATATAAATAAACAAATACCTGCAATAAGCATGAGAAAAAAAGTCATTGTACATATAAGTTGTGTTGTCTGTTTCACTTTATTTTCGTTTTTTTCACCTAATGCATTTCCAACTAAGGTTGCTGCAGCAGATTGAAAACCATATCCAGGTATATAAAAGGCCTGTTCTGCTTGAATAGCGATAGAATGAGCTGCAAAAGAAACAACACCTAATCTTGCAATTAATGATGAGAAGGTCACATGTCCTAAACAAATCACACCTCTTTCCATAACAACAGGAATACCAATTCTTAAACAATCTTGAAGTTCTTGTTTATAAATATGAAAACCAGTACGTCTAAAATCAAAAATATCATTATGATAATAACGAATAAAAATCAATATGCCACCAACAACAAAAGAAATAGCAGTTGCAATTGCTGCTCCCATAACACCTAGCCCTGCTCCAGGAATTGTTATATGGAAAAATGATCTTGTCGGATAAATCAGTAAAAAGTTTAAAATAATATTAATGACATTCATATATAAATTAATAAGCATAGGTGTTTTCATATCTTTAACACCTCTTAAAGCAGATGATAAAATAATCACTGCCGCTCTTAATAAGAAAGGTATAGAAATAATCATAAAATAAAGTGATGCTTCTTTTCGAATTGCTTCATCTCCATTAAGCCATATTGGTAAGTATGGAGAAATCAGCAAACATATCATTGTGATAGTGATACCTACAAATAAAGTGATAAAAAGTGCTTGTTGTCCTGCTCTTTTTAATCGCATAGTTTGCTTTGCTCCATCTGCTTGTGCACATACTGATAAAACACCTATACCAAAAGCCACAGCAATACCAGAAACAAGCCATCCCACTGTACTTGTTAACCCAACAGCAGCAGAAGCCGTTGCTCCTAAAGCTCCAACCATAGCAGTATCAACATATGTGACAACAACATTTAAGGCCTCTTGAACAATCGCAGGCCATGCCAAATGACAAATTGAGGCAATTTCTTTAGTCCATATCTTCTTTTTTAACATAAACACTCACATACCCTCCTTTCACTAAAAAAATACCAAAGCCTTCATCATCAATGACAATATCTTCTTGACAATTCTTTAAAATATCTTTCATTATGCATCCTGCATACTCTTTTCCAATATACATTTTTTTTGATCCATCAATCAAGTCACTCATGATACAAGCAAAACTATTTTTCTGAGTCCATCCAATCACATTTTTATCATCTAAGTAATCCATTTGATCTTTAAAAATATATTTTTTTCTTAACATTAATAAGATATCTAACTGATGGCTGATAGCTGATGGCTTTTTTTGTATACCATAATAATCGCCATAAAAGACACAAGGATATCCATCTTGGCGAAGTAATATCAAAGCATATGCTAATGGCTTAAACCAGTCTGGAATCCATGATTGTAACCCTTGAGAAGGCTGTGTATCATGATTATCAACAAAAGTCACAGCACAATGAGGCATAGCTTCTACAAGTGTTCCTTGAAAAATTTTTGATAAATCATATTGACCATTTGCATAAGCAATTTCATAAAAATGATAATGTAAAGGAACGTCAAATAATGACATAGAGAATTGTACTTTTTGAAGGTAATCTAACAGTTTTTTGACATTCCCATGCCAATATTCTCCAACAACAAAAAAATCTTCATTTTTATATTTTCTCATTTTTAATAGCCAGTCTTTATAAAAATAAGCATCAATATGTTTGATTGCATCTAATCTCATCCCATCAATATGCGTTATATCTAAATACCACTTTCCCCACTTTTCTAATTCATCTAAAACCTTTTGTTGAGAAAAATCAATGTCTGCTCCCATCAAATAATCAAAGTTTCCAAATTCACTATCAACATGTTGATCCCATTGCTTATCCTTAAACAAAAAAGTAGCATGACGTTTTGACATCACATCATAATCTATTCCCTTAAAACAAGTCCAATCCCAAATAAAATCACTATATTTCTGGTGACGATTATCAAATGTGAAAAGCGTTGATACTTCTATGAGTTTTTCTTCTCCTATCTTTTCATTTTTATCTTTTTGACTGACTTCATAAGCTTTTACTAACTGATTCCTGTCAGCACCCATTTTATGATTCAAAACAATATCTCCATACACTTGAATATGATATGTATGCAAAGTCTCTATTGCTTTTAAGTAATCATCTTTTGTTCCATATTTGGTACGAACTGTTCCCTTTTGATCAAATTCTCCTAAATCATATAAGTCGTACACACCATAACCAACATCATGAACTCCCCCGATACCTTTAAATGCTGGTGGTAACCATAGTGCATCAATTCCTATATGACTTAAGTGCATAGCATCCTGTTGAATGATTTTCCATAAATGAGGTGTATCTGGTAAATACCATTCAAAATATTGCATCATAACAGATTGTTTATTCATTTTCATACACCTCCCTTTTGACAATTATACACTTTTTATAACAAAAGAAAAGATAACTCTCATATATTTATTTAATAAAAAACTTGTCTTCTTTATGAAATAAAGAAAACAAGCTTTATAAAATATTTTTACAAAAGTTGATCAATAATAGAAATCACTTCTTCAATTTTCTTTTCTGCATTTTCATGCTCAATAGCTTCTTGAACACAATGCTTCATA
>CATOPA010000023.1 GCA_951801965.1 uncultured Erysipelotrichaceae bacterium
CATCAATTGATTCCTATTATTGTAGGTGATGGGAAAACAATTTTAAGTCAATATCCAAAAGCAAAAACAGAAGTATCATCGCAATCACGTGTTTTTGTACAAACCGATGGTCTTAATATAACAATGCCTTCTATGGAAGGATGGTCTAGAAAAGAAGTGGAAGCTTTTGCATCTATGGCAAATTTAAAAGTAACTTTTGAAGGCGTGGGAACAGTTTATAGTCAAAATATAAGTAAGGGAACTGCATTAAAAAGTGGTCAAGAAGTCAAAGTAAAAGCAAAATAAGAAATTTTTTAAAAAAGTGAATCAAGGATTCGCTTTTTTATTTTTGAATAAAAATCAAATCATGAAATGATTTCACCTCAATTTCACAGATATATAGTATGATATTTATAGGTGGTGATAGAAATGTATAAAGTATTAATAATAGAAGATGAATATCATATTAGACATATTGTTCATGAATATTTTGCAATGAAAAATATTGAAATTGTTGAAGCGAGCAATGGGTATGAAGCATTAGAACTTATGAATGATGATATTGATTTGGTTCTATTGGATATTATGATGCCAGGAATAGATGGATATGAAGTTTGTAAACAATTACGAATGAAGTCATCTCAACCAATTATATTTATAAGTGCATTGTTGGAAGAACAAAATCAATTAATGGCTTATGATTTAGGAGGAGATGATTATATTACAAAGCCATTTAAACCTTCTGTTCTTTATGCAAAGTGTCTTGCTATGATAAAACGTGATCAAAAGGTGGAGGATGATATAATGACTTTTGGAAATATTCAACTTGATAAAATGAATCATTTATTAATCATTGATGAGAACTCTCAATTTTTAGCTAATAAAGAATATGAGTTATTATTATACTTTTGTGAATGTGAAGGGCGACTTTTACCTCGAGAACAAATATTAAATCATGTTTGGGGATATGACTATTTTGGTGATGGAAGAGCTCTTGATACATATGTTAAAAAGCTAAGAAAAAAGTTAGGAAAGTATTCAAATTATATTCAAACAGTTATTAAAACTGGTTATATGTTTAAGGTGGTGAACCATGATGAAAAAGAAAAATAATTTTGGTTGGACAATTTTTGAGAAAAGTTTTACATTGTTATTAGTCAGTTTTTTGTTAGTCAATTGTCTTAATGTTTTTTTAGATTATAAGTTTGCTAAAGAGGATGTTATTGATGCGTTAAGTTCAAGAAAAATAACTCCTGCTTTTATTGAATTGAATAAGACATTTAGTCAAAAATATCATTCTATTTATAATGAAGAATTTTTAGAAACAGTCAATACATTTTTAGAAGATACAAATTATCAATATGAATATGATTGGGAAATATTGATTTTAGATGACCAATATAATCTTGTTCATACAAATGAACATCCTCTTTATATAGATTTCATGGTTTATGTGAGTGAGGATTCTCAACGTAGTTGTAACTTAACTTTTGACCAAAATAATCAAATTGATAATGAAAAGATAAGCCGATTAGAAAAAAAATTAGAAACTTTTTTAGAAGATAGCGAGCATCCAATAATGGTTCACTATCAAGTAGAAGAAGATGAAGTCGTTTATTTGTCTATTTGTGGTGAAGAATTAATAGAGAATGAAAAATATAAAGGGAATTATAGAGAATCACGTCTTGATGTTTTTGAAAGCGAAAATATAAAATATTCTACTTATATTAGTCCTTATTATATTTCTTTACGAAAAATAAGAGAAAATGTTTTGACTGAAATAAAAAATCAGCAAACAGACTATGAAAATTCTATAAAAGATTTTAATTATAGAGCAATATATGGTTATGAAGATACTTTTGAAAAAGAGGGAGATATGTACTCATATACAATTTTCCCTCTATTAAAAAGTAATATTTCATTTGATGAAGATGAGTTTTATAATATTAATAATTTTCAAGGGTATATTGTTGTAAGAAGCTGTGCTGTTGATTATGGCTCAATGCTTTTACATACAGTTTTATCACATAAAGGAATTGTCTTTTTTACCTCATTTGTATTTGTTTTATTGATATGTTTTGCTTTGGCATCAACGTTGTCAAAAAGGATTAAGGAGATTGAAAAAGGAACAAAAAGAATTGCTCAAAATGATTTTAATATTCAGTTAAAAGAAACCCCGAATGATGAATTAGGAATGTTATCACAAAGCATTAATCAAATGAGTCAACAATTAAAAGAAACAATATTTCATCTTAATAAAGAAATAGATAAAGTGAAGAAACTAGAATCTATAAAACAAGAGTTTATAACGAATTTTACACATGAAATCAAAACACCTTTAGGAATTATTGATGGTTATATTGAACTCATAGAAACAACTGATAATGAAAATAAAAAAGAACAATATCTAAAGACTATAGAACAAGAAGTATCAAGAATTAATGAATTAGTTATGGCAATGTTAAATTTATCGAGATTAGAGTCAGGGAAAGTTGAATTAAAGATAGAAGAAATTGATTTAGATGATGTTGTTATATCAACCATAGATGCATTCATTTCTCTTATTCAAAAAAAAGATATTCATGTTATTGTTAATGGGACAACAGATACAATACAAGTAGATTTATTTGAATTTCAGATTGTTATCAAGAATTTCTTAAGTAATGCAATTAAGCATACTCCAAAACAAGGAAATATATATATAACTTATGATGATGAAAGTTTTTCTATTGAAAATGAGGGATCGTTTTTAACAGAGCAGCAAATGGAATCGATATGGGATACTTATGTTTCTAGTGATAGGGAGGGAACAGGTCTTGGGTTGGCTATTTGTAAATCTATTCTTGAATTGCATCATTTTAGTTATGAAGTTCAAAATACTGAAAGGGGTGTTTGTTTCACAATAAGATTCAAAGAAAGTCATTAAAAAATAAAAAAGAGTTTATGTAAATACTCACATAAATCAATCATATAATTATCAAAATATGGATCTTGTTAGTGAAAATTTAAGAATATTTTAGTCAGATGAAATGTATGTCTTCAAATGTGGAATATGTTTATCGAGTTATGATATGGTTTTAAAAAGTGAATCAGAGTGATTCGCTTTTTTGTATCATTGAAATCATCTCTAAAATGAAACATTTGGACTTCTTTTTTTTATCTGACATATAATTGATAATGGTGATACGATGATTTATACAAAAATGATAAATAAAATTAAATGGGTGAACATAATTATGACTTTAATAGTTATAGCTATTATTGTTAGACTTGGATACAGTCAATTTTATATGTATGAAGAATTATCATTAAAGGCAACAGAGTCTTGGCAAAGAGGGTTTCCTTTAGAAGCATCAAGAGGAAAGATATATGATAGTCAACAAAAGATCCTTGTTGATAACTTAACAACATCTTCATTAATTGTTGTTCCTAGTCAAATTAAAGATCCTGTAAATACTGCTTATCAGTTATCTCAAATCTTAGAATGTTCACAAGAAAAACTCTTAGAAAAAATAAAAAAGAAAGTTTCTGTTGAGAGAATTCAACCAGAGGGAAGACAGTTAGAAGAAGAAAAAGCATATCAGATTGATCGCTTAAAATTACCAGGTGTTTATCTTGTGCAAGATACTTTACGCTATTATCCTCATAAGAATTATTTAGCACAAACATTAGGTTTTGTTGGTATTGATAATCAAGGACTTGTTGGATTAGAATTGAAATATGATAAGTATTTATCTGGTGTTAATGGAAGTATCAATTATTATATGAATGCTAAGAGTCAAAACTTAAATATATATCCAGCAGAGTATATTTATCCAACAAATGGAATGGATATAGAGTTAACAATAGATACACGTGTTCAAGATGTTGTAGAAAGAGAATTAAATAATGCTTATAACACATATCATCCTGATTCTATTCTTTGTCTAGCTATGGATCCTAGAAATGGAAAGATATTAGCATTGTGTTCTAAACCTGATTTTGATCCAAATGATTATAAAAATGCTGATAGTGAAATATATAATCGTAATTTACCTATTTGGAAATCATATGAACCAGGGTCAACTTTTAAAATTATTACATTTTCTAGTGCTTTGAATGAAAATCTTTTTGATATGGATAAGGATACTTATTATGATAAGGGATATGAAATTGTTGGAGGGGCAAGAATCAAATCATGGAAAAAAGGTGGACATGGATTACAGACATTTAGAGAAGTTTTACAAAACTCTTCAAATCCAGGTTTTGTGGAAATTGGAAGAAGACTAGGAAAAGATAAACTTTATCAATATGTGAATGATTTTGGTTTAACTGAAAAAACGAATGTTGATTTAACTGGAGAGTCAAAAGGGATTATGTTTTCGTATGATCGTTTTAATGAAGTAGAACAAGCAACAGTTGCTTTTGGACAAGGTATTTCTGTGACACCTATTCAATTGGTAAGGGCAGTCAGTGCGTGTGTGAATGGAGGATATCTTTATCAACCTTATATTGTTAATAAGATATATAATTCTAAAACACACGAAGTCATTGTTGAAAATAAAGAAAAATGTATAAGACAAGTTATTAAAGAAGATACATCAAAGAAGGTTAGAGATGCTTTGGAGGGTGTTGTCACTGATGGTGGAGGAAAAAACGCTTATATTGATGGTTATCGTATTGGTGGAAAGACTGGAACAGCACAAAGAGCGATTAATGGAACATATGCAGGTAATGGATATATTCTTTCTTTTTTAGGCGTTGCTCCTATAGATGATCCTCAAATTGTTTTATATATTGCTATGGATAATCCTAAAAACTGTGTTCAATATGGTGGAACAACAGTTGCACCTATCGCAAGAAAGATGTTTGTTGATATTTTACCAGCTTTAGGTGTGAAAAAGGTAACTGAACAAAGGGAAAAGGCATATGTATGGAGTGATGTAAAGACATTTGATGTTGAAAATTATATTGGACTTACAAAGAAAGAAGTGAAAAATGAACATTATGGTTTTGAATTTTTAGGTGAAGGTGATTATGTCATAGATCAATTGCCTAGAGTTGGTGAAAAGATAGAAGAAGGAAAGAAAGTGAAAATTCAATTAGGTCATAAAGTGACGACAGTAGATGAATAGGTATCATAAATAAAATGATACCTTTTTGTCATGATTTGTTGAATGAGTAGAAACAAGAAAAGGATAGTTTTTTCTTGTATTGTTATTGAAGTCAAAATGTGTTATATTGAATAAGAAAATTACATATAAAGGAGTAGAGATTATGTTTTTAAAGATTATTTTGTGTTTTGTTGTGACTTTTTTGGTTGTCATGATTGTGATGCCGAAGTCTATTGAATTTTTTAGAAAACTTAAATTTGGTCAAGTTGAACGTGAAGAAGGATTAGAATCTCATAAGGCAAAAGGTGGAACACCAACTATGGGAGGTATTGTTTTTATTTTATGTTCTGTTGTTTGTGTATATCTTTTGAATTTTTCTTTTTTTCATAATCCTTATGTTCATTTAATAACATTTGCTTTTGTAGGATTTGGTCTTATTGGTTTTTTAGATGACTATTTGATTGTTGTTAGAAAAACAAATGAGGGATTAAAACCTCTTTATAAATATGCTTTACAGTCAATTGTTGCTATTGCTTTTTATTTTTTAGCACAGAACTTTATACCTGGTTTTGATCATTCTCTCTCTATTCCTCTTTTACATATAGAAATTGATTTAGGTTGGTTTTATCCTGTTCTTATTTATTTCATGTTTACTGCTGAAAGCAACGCAGTGAATTTAACAGATGGGTTAGATGGATTAGCAACTGGTCTTTCTATGATTGCTATTTCTGTTTTTGTTATTTTTGCAGTGATGAATAAAAATTATCCTATTGCTATTTATGCGATGTGTGTGGTAGGAGCATTATTAGGATTTATGTATTATAATTATCATCCAGCACGCATTTTTATGGGAGATACAGGCTCTTTAGCATTAGGAGGATTATTAGCATCATTAGCTGTTTTGACATCTCAAGAGTTATTATTGATTTTAATTGGTGGTGTCTTTTTAATGGAAACTCTTTCTGTTATTATTCAAGTTGTTTCTTTTAAGACAAGAGGAAAACGTGTGTTTAAGATGGCACCTATTCATCATCATTTTGAAATGCTTGGATGGAGTGAACAGCAGGTTGTCATTTCATTTTGGTTTTTTGGATTTATTTGTGGAATTATTGGTATTGTTTTAGGGGTGATGTAATATGTTACGTGGAAAGAAAGTTTTGGTTATAGGCCTTGCTAAAAGTGGTCAAGCTGCTGTTGAATTGTTAGAAAGATTACATGCTTCTATTACTGTGAATGAATATGCAGCAAAAGAGAATATTGCTTGTTATGATGATTACATCAAAAGAGGAATCAGAATGGTCGTTGGTGGACATCCAGATTCACTTTTTGAAGAAGATTTTGATTTTGTTGTCAAAAATCCAGGAATCAATTATCATAAACCATTTATTTTACGTTTAAAAGAAAGAGGAATTCCTGTATATACTGAAATAGAACTTGCTTATCAAGTTTCTCAACCACAAAATTATATTGCTGTCACTGGAACAAATGGAAAAACAACAACAGTGACATTGATTTATAAGATATTAAAACATGCTCAAAGAAATGTTTGTTTAGCAGGTAATATTGGTATTCCATTATCAACATGTGTTTTACAAAATAATCTTATTGATAATGAGGGCTATGATATTGTTTTAGAATTATCTAATTTTCAGTTATTAGATATTGAAAAATTTCATCCCCATGTTTCTACAATTATCAATCTAACACCTGATCATTTAGATTATATGGCATCGTTAGATGAATACTATGCGTCAAAAACACGCATTTATATGAATCAAGATGAAAAGGATGTTTATATTGAAAATAAAGATGATTCTACTTTACAAGATTATTTGAAGAAATATCCTTATCAAGGAAAGACAGTGAGCTTTTCTTTAGAAAATGAAGCTGATTGTATGATTAAAGATCATGCTATTTATTTTCAAAATCAACATATTATTGATTTAGATGAAATAAAGATTGTTGGAAAACATAATATTCAAAACATGATGATAGCTATCTGTGCTTGTATATCTTGTGGAGTTGATGTTCAAATAATTCATGATGCTTTAAGTGCTTTTACAGGTGTTGAACATCGTATCGAGTTTGTAAAAGAATATCAAGGTGTAAAGTATTATAATGATTCTAAAGCAACGAATACGGATGCAAGTATTATAGCTTTAAAGGCATTTGATAAGCCTGTGATTTTATTGATGGGTGGTCATGAAAAGAACTTAGATCTTCAATCTATGTCAGAATATAAAGATCATATTTCTTCTTTGATTTGTTTTGGTGAAGCAAAAGAAAGATTTGCAAAAGAAATGCAATGTGAAAAGACTTATATTGTAGATCATTTAAAAGATGCTGTTTTCAAAGCAAAAGAACTTGCAAAAGAGGGGGATGTTGTGTTGTTGTCACCTTCAACAAGCTCTTATGATGAATTTAAAAATTATGAAGAACGTGGTAAGGCTTTTAAAAATATTGTGAATAACTTTTAGAGATGGAAACATCTCTTTTTTTAATAAATAAAAGATTGATGACATATATTGAAATAATGGAGGTCATCAAGATGAAAACAAAACGTATTTTTATTTTAACAATGATTATTGTAATATTTGGATTAATAAATGTTTATAGTTCTTCACATGTTTGGGCACTCTATAAATATGATGACTCTTTTTATTATTTGAAAAGACAAGCTATTTTTGCCTGTATTGGTATAGTTGCTATGTGTGTGACTTCTCGAATTGATTATCATATTTATAAAAAATATTATAAAGTGATATTGTTAAGCTGTTTTCTATTATTGATTCTTGTTTTAATACCTGGATTGGGTGTTGTTCGTGGTGGAAGTCGCAGTTGGTTTAATTTTGGTTTGTTTGCTTTACAACCTAGTGAATTGTTTAAGATAGGTATGATTATTTATGCAGCTGTTTTTATTGAAAAGAATTATTATAAAATGAAATCTTTAAAATATGGATTAAAATTATTAATGATTATGGGACTGGGTTTTTTATTGATTATGTTACAACCGGATTTTGGAAGTGGTGTAGTCATGGCATGTAGTATTGTTGTGATGGTTATTGTTTCTCCTTTTCCATTTGTTTATTTTGTAGGGTTGGGAGTCTGTGCTATTATTGGTATTATTTTGATGATTTTATCTGCTCCTTATCGTATGGAAAGAATTCTTTCTTTTCTTGATCCTTTTCAAGATCCTTTAGGGAGTGGATTTCAAGCTATTCAAGCTTTATATGCAATAGGACCAGGTGGATTGTTAGGTGTTGGATTTGATAAAAGTATACAAAAACATTTTTATCTTCCTGAACCTCAAACAGATTTTATCTTTGCTATTGTGGCAGAAGAATTTGGCTTTATGGGTGGTGTTTTGTTGATAGGGTTATATTTGATGCTCTTTAAGACAGTTTTACGTCTTAGTCAAAATGTGAAAGATCTTTTTGGGAGTTTACTAGCTATTGGTATTATTTCTATGATTGGTATTCAAACATTAATTAATTTAGGAGTTGTTGTAGGATTGTTTCCAGTGACAGGTGTAACGTTGCCTTTGATGTCTTATGGGGGAACAAGTTTGACAATTACATTAATGAGTATAGGAATATTAATTAATATAGCAAAAGATAAGAATTGTGTGCTATAATAGGACAAGGGAGTGAGAGAGATGAAAATAATTGTGAGTGCAGGAGGAACTGGAGGACATTTGTATCCAGCTTTAGCTCTTGTAGAATATATAAAGACACAAGATCAAAATGCTCAGTTTTTATTTGTAGGAACAACTGATCGTTTAGAATCGCAGGTCGTTCCTCAAATGGGTTATAATTATAAAGGATTGCATGTAAAAGGACTTACAGGGAATCCTTTACAGAAAATAAAGAATACATTGATTTTTGTGAAATCATTAAGTCAGTCAAAGAAAATTTTAAAAGAATTTCAACCAGATATTGTTATTGGATTTGGTGGTTATCCAAGTGCTTCTATTGTTTTGGCTGCTTCACAGTTAAAAATCAAGACAATGATTCATGAACAAAATTCTATTATTGGTTTAACAAATAAAATTTTAATTAAAAAAGTAGATAAGATTATATGCTGTTATCAAAAGGCATATAATGAATTTCCTGCTTCAAAAACAGTATTACTGGGAAATCCACGTGCTAGTGTTGTTTATCATCAGAAATTACAGGATGTTCATCATTTATATCAGATTCCATCTTCTCAAAAGACAGTGGTTATTGTGATGGGAAGTTTAGGATCTTCTTCAGTTAATGAAATTATGAAAGAGGCTTTAAGAGATATGCAACATGATGCATATGATGTGATTTATGTAACTGGAAAGACTTATTATGAGCAAATGAAAGAAGAACTGAAAGATTTGAATTCATCCATTCATTTGGTGGATTATATTGATGATATGCCAAGTTTGATTGCTTCTTGTGACTTGGTTGTTTCTCGTGCAGGAGCAACAACTCTTTCTGAAATCATGGCGCTTTCAGCAGCTTCTTTAATTATTCCAAGTCCTTATGTTGTCGCAAATCATCAAGAATATAATGCAAAAGAACTTGTTGATCGTCATGCAGCAAGATGGATATTAGAGAAAGATTTAGATGCTAAAACTTTTGTGAAGGAAATAAGATATTTAATGAGTCATGAAGATGTATTAAATGATTTAAGGAAAAATGCACAAGTATTAGGAAAGCCTCATGCTTGTGAAGATATTTATAGAGAAATTTTAGGACTATTAGAAAGGAAATAAAGATGGACTTTGATCGAATTTTTTATGATTTAGCTGAATTAGATTTAGGTGAAATTTTAGAAAACGAACCCATGTATAAACATACAACTTTAAAGGTTGGTGGACCTGCAAGATTTTTTATCAATATAAAAGATATTGAAGCATTAAAAAGAGGAATTGCCTATTGTAAAGAGCATCAGCTTAAACATATGGTGATTGGAAAAGGGTCTGATTTGCTTTTTTCTGATAAAGAATATGAAGGAGTTATTTTCTATCTTGGAAATGGGTTGAATGAAGTTCATATCAATGGCTTGAATGTGAGAGCTCAAGCTGGTGTTGGTATGATATATTTAGCATATGAAACTGCAAAAACTGGATTATCAGGTTTTGAGTTTATGGGTGGTATTCCTGGAACAGTTGGTGGAGGCGTTTATATGAACGCTGGTGCATATAAATATTGCTTTGCTGATGTTTTTGAATCTGCACTAGTCTTAAATGAAAAGGAAGAACTCATAACATTAACAAAGGAAGATATGCAATTTGGGTATCGTCATTCTATTTTGCAACAGCATAAAGATTGGATATTGATTGAGGCTTCTTTTCAAATGCAACCTAAAGATCCTCAGGAAATAATGGAAGTTTTGGATAATAGAAAAGAGAAAAGGATGTCAACACAACCGTGGAATTTTGCAAGTGCTGGAAGTGTTTTTAGAAATCCTGAAGAAAAACCTGCATGGAAGTATATTGATGAATGTGGTTTAAGAGGTCATGAGATTGGTGGGGCACAAGTTTCACCTAAACATTCTAATTTTATTGTGAATAATGGTTACGCAAGTGCTAAAGATATTTTAGAACTTATTTTGTTGGTTGAAAAAACTGTGTTTGACCATTTTCATGTAGAGCTTATAAAAGAAGTGATTTTGGTGAATTGGGAATGATTTTTTTATGAAAAGGATTCTGTTTATATTTGGACAGAATTTTTTTTATAAAAAGGTTACTTTTAAGAGTTTTATATTGGATAAAAAAGAGAGCTATCAAAGTAAAAGGCTTAAGAAATATAATCATTCTTTAAGATAATGAAAAAGAAATATGATTTAAAGGGAAAGATGTCTACATTTAGAAAAGAGAAAAAGGAATCTTGTCAAAAAAGATACATTTTTTATGATAAAAACATGTATTGTTTAAAGATTAGATATTTTCTTATGATAAATTTTATGTTACAATAGTCTAGAAGTATTTATGAAGGAGAAGTCATATGAGAGATATCTATGCAGTGTTAGATATAGGCAGTGCAACGATCAAACTTTTAGTGGGAGAAGTTGTGAGTGCAAATATCAATGTATTGTTTGCAAAGAAAGTCACAAGCCATGGAATTCGTCGTGGAAAAATTGAACAAATGACAACAGTGGTCAGTGAAGTGAAACAATTGTTAAATGAAGCTTCAACAGCTTTAAATACAACAATCACAAGTGTGGCTTTATGTATCCCTTCAATTTATGCACATATTTATCAAAGTGATGGGATTACAAAAGTTAATTCTCCTTTAGATCAAATAACAAATGAAGATGTTGTACGTGCTTTAAAACTTTCAAGACGTTTTGTACGTGATGATGATGAAGAAGTTGTTTCGGTGATTCCAACATTATTTCAGTTAGATACAAAAATGGTGAAAGAAGTTCCTATTGGCATGAAGTCTGCATCTTTAAAGGCTGAATCTTTAGTCATTACAACAAAAAAGAAACTTCTTTACAGTTATATCAGTGCAGTTGAAAAGGCTGGAGTAGAAGTTCTGGATATTACAATTAATGCTTATTCTTGCGCAAAAGAAGCTTTTGATGCAGTTTATCTTCAAGAAGGAGCTATTTTGATTGATATTGGTTATAAATCATCGACTGTTTCTTTCTTTGAAGGAGGATACTTGAAATATATTGCACAGGCTGCAGTGGGTGGATATGATTTAACAAGAAAAATTGCATCTTCATGGCAGATTCCTATGGACAAAGCTGAAGTTTATAAAGTAAAGTATGGAACATGCAACTTAAGTATCGGTGATGAAGATATTATACATATTACTCGTGATGACAATGGAGAAAGACTTTATACTCAAAGAGATTTAGCTGAAGTGTTAAATGATGGTGTAAAGGAGATCATGGAAGTTATCAAAACAAAAATTGATGTTATTAATGATGGACGTGGTTATGAAACTGTCATTGTTGGCGGTGGTGGTGAATTGCCAGATATTCATCGTGTTGCTAGTGAAGTTTTAGAAAGTGCAGTAAGAGTATATCGCCCTGATACAATTGGAGCAAGAGATATGTCTTTTGTGGCATGTCTTGGTATGATGTATTACTTAAATGAGCGTGCAAGAGTTTTAGGAAAAATAAAATCGTCAATGGTTTTACCAGATATATCAAATACAATGAGTATTAGGTTCAAAGGTTTAACGAAAGCAAGACCAATTCATGGTGAGAAAAGGAGTAAGTTTTCTACAGTTATTGAAAACTTCTTTAGTGAAGAAGATTAATATAAAAAAGTGAGGATAGAGAGATGGATAGTAGTTTAGATTTTGTTCAAGTTGCAAAAATTAAAGTCATTGGTGTTGGTGGTGGCGGATGTAATGCTGTCGCAAGAATGGCAAAAGATGGTGTCAGAGGTGTTGATTTTTATGTAGCAAATACTGATGCTCAAATTTTAAAAGGTATTGAAATTGACAATAAGATTGTTTTAGGTAGAGAATTAACTCATGGATTAGGAGCTGGAGGAAATCCTGATGTTGGACGCAAAGCGGCTTTAGAAACTGAACAAGAAATTAAAGAAGCTTTAGCAGGAGCAAATATGGTCTTCATTGCTGCTGGAATGGGTGGTGGAACTGGAACAGGTGCTGCACCAGTTGTTGCTAAAATTTCAAGAGAATTAGGAGCATTAACTGTTGGTGTTGTCACTTCACCATTTACTTTTGAAGGACCTAAAGTGCTAAGACAAGCAAAAGGTGGACTAGAAGAATTAAGAGAAAATGTTGATTCAATTATTGTTGTTTCTAATGATAGATTATTAGAAGCAATTGGTAGAAAACCAATGGGAGAGGCTTTTAGAGAAGCTGATAATGTTTTAAGACAAGGTGTTCAAACAATTACTGATTTAATTGCTATTCCAGCATTTATTAATCTTGATTTTGCTGACGTATCTTCAGTTATGAAAGATAGAGGATCTGCATTGATTGGTATTGGTATGAGCGATGGTGAAAATAAAGCAGAAGAAGCAGCATTGCGTGCTATTTCATCACCATTATTAGATGTATCTATTGCTGGTGCAAAAGACGCTATTGTCAATGTTACAGGTGGAACAAACATTACATTATACGATGCTAATACAGCTTTAGCAACAATTAGAGAAGCTGTTGGAAATGATGTCAATACTGTTTTAGGTGTAGCTATTAATGAAAACTTAGATGATCAAGTTATTGTTACAGTTATTGCAACTGGTTTTGAAAAAGAAGAAGAACCAGTGGCTCCAGTTACTCCAAAACAAGCAGGGACAGTGTCACGCCCAGCTTTTACAATAAGTGATGATGAAGATGATGATGAAGATGTTCCAGCATTTTTAAGAAATAGAAAATTATAAGCTAACGTTTTGTTAGCTTTTCTTTTTTAAGGAGGATTTATGAAAAAAATAGGATTTATTGGTATGGGAAATATGGCAGGTGCTATAGCAAAAGGAATTATACAATCAGGATTTATTCAAGGTGGGGATATTATTGCTTATGATCTTCAACTAGAAAAATTAGAAGATATTCATACATATGGTGTTGCTGTTGCTTCAAATGAAACTGAGGTTGTCAAAGAGAGTGAATTTGTTTTTATTGGTGTGAAACCTCAAGTTGTTGAAGGGGTTTTATCGTTAATAAAGAATGACTTAAAAGAAAAGGCTTTGATTTCTATTGTTTTAGGATATGATTTTGAAAAATATAATCAATTATTAGATTCTTCAACACGTCATATTTTTGTGATGCCTAATACACCAGCAATGGTTCAAAAGGGAATGTCATTGATAGAAAAAACACATTCTTTAACAGATAAAGAATTTGAGTTTGTTAAAAGAATGTTCGCTTCTATTGGAGAGATAGATATTTTAGAAACATCTTTGATGAAGGCTGGAGGAGCATTAAGTGGCTGTGGACCTGCATTTATTTATATGGTTATTGAAGCATTGGCAGATGGTGCAGTTAAGGAAGGTATACCAAGACAAAAAGCTTATAAACTTGCAGCACAAACAGTTTTAGGGGCTGGAGAAATGGTTTTAAAGACACAAGAACACCCAGGAATCTTAAAGGATAATGTTTGCTCACCAGGTGGAACAACAATAAGAGGTGTAGAAGCTTTAGAACAACATGGGATAAGAGCAGCATTTATAGATGCTATTAGTCAATCAATACAAAAGAAATAGTGGTGAAAAAATGAATGTTGAAATATTGAATGTTGGGACTGAATTGCTGCTAGGTGAAATTGTGAATACCAATGCTACTTTTTTACAAAAAAATTGCAAGAATTTAGGATTGAATGTTTATTATCAGACTGTAGTAGGAGATAACCCTAAACGTTTATATGAATGTTTAAAAATAGCCTTTGAGCGTGGGGCTCATTGTGTGATTACAACAGGTGGTTTAGGACCAACAACTGATGATTTGACAAAAGAACTTTCTGCTCAGTTTCTTGGCTTAGATTTGCAATATATTGAAGAAGAAGCAAAAAAGGTCATGAGAAAATGCCGATATATTACAGGAAACAATGAAGTTCCTCAAAATAATTTAAAGCAGGCTTATTTTCCTACAACTGCATATATTTTAGAAAATAAAATGGGAACAGCTAATGGTTGTGTGATGTGTAAAGATGATAAAATGATTATTAATTTACCAGGACCACCTAAGGAATTAAAAGATGTTGTAGAAAATTCATTACTCCCTTACTTAATGAAATATAGATGTGATCAGATATATACTTTTGAATATATAACAATGTTTATTGGAGAAAGTCAGCTAGATGAAATTTTAAGTGATTTGATTTATCAACAAGAAGATATCTCTATCGCTTTGTACGCTGGTGAGGAAACTGTGAGAATACGACTTGCTGTTAAGGCACTGACACAAAATGAAGCTGATCAAAGAATGAAACCAATTCAACAAGAAATTGAAAAGCGTATTGGAGAATATATCTTGAAAGAAAATGATATGAAAGAAACTTTACTTCAACATATGGTTCCTATATCTCTTGATTATAGAAATGATTTTCGCTTGAAAGATGATTTTTTAAAGAAATATTTGTCTCAAGACCCTGTTATCAAAATTGTCGTCGAGATAAGAAAAGAAGTTTTAGGAGAAGTTGTGATTTTTCATTTTAATGATGTTGTTTTTGAAATTCCTGTTTTTCAACAAGCAGAACTCTCTTATAGCAAGATTGAAGCACGTTTTATTGTTCAATTGTATAAATATATTATAAATTTATAGTTTAATTTTTATGATTTATTCCATACTTTTATTGAGGTGGATAAAATGCGTTGTCGAATTGATCATTGTCGATATGAACTTGTTAAGGATTTGTTTTTAAGTGCAGATTCTTTGGTAGCAAATGTAGAAAAAGAAGGTAATGCAACAATTGTGACTTTACAAAATGGCTGCTCTAGAGATGATATTATGAAGTTTATGAGTCAAGATCCATTATATCGTTTTTGTGAATATTCTCATATTCATATTTTATAGAAGCTGTTGCTTCTTTTTTTAATAAATATGGTATTTTTAAAAAGTATGCCTATCTTTACAAAATGAAAGAGTTTACAGGTGCGCAAATGTGAAAAAATGTTGATAGAATCAAAGAAAATTCTATTTTTTTGTTGCACAAATAAAGACTTTGCATATAATAAATAGTGTCTAAAGAGACAATATATCAATATAATAAATAATGATATATCATCAGCAAAAGCAAAAAAATTCATAAAATTTTCTCAAAAAAGTCATGATCACTATTGGTAGCAGCAGACCAATAGATAGAGAAGCAGCACTCTAAGATTATGATAAAAAGAAAAAAGAGCGATAATAATATGGGGGAATCGCTCTTTTTCTTTTAAATAAGTTCAATGAATTTTAACGCTGCTGGTGTCAGTGTTTTTCTTGAAAGATAAGCATAACCAATACATCTTTTTGGAATAGGTTGTGTTAATTCAATCTCATATATGTCTTGAAAATCAAGTTCTTTTTGGGAAAATTCTTTGATGACACAAGCTTTTCCTAAATTGTTTTTTGCAGCTTCTAATAAAAGATCATGAGATCCTAACTCTATAGATGATTTTAATAGTAAACCATGACTAGCAAAATATTGATCAACAAAATGTCTTGAGTTAGATGTTGGTTCAAGCAGAACTAAAGTTTCATGGGAGATATCTTCTAAAGAATAGACCTTTGTTTCTTTAAATTTAGAAACAAAAATATCATGAACTTGTAAACATTCTTGAATTGTAATAGAGTCATCATGAACAGGAAGATTGATAAAACCAATTTCAATTTGCCCTGTTTTTAAAAGATCAATAATTTCTAAGCTAGTTCTATTTACCATTTTAATAGTGACTTGTGGATAAAGCTGATTAAAACGAACAAGATAGGGCATGATAAAGTTTTCACTGAGTGTATCCCCAGCTCCAATGTTGAGTTCTCCTTTTGTTAATTCATGAAGATGACCAATTTGATTTTCTGCATTTGTAATCAGTGAAAGCGCCTGAGAAATATGGATTTGGAGCAACTGTCCTTCTTTTGTGAGAATGACACCTTTTGATTGACGGATAAACAGTTGTGTGTTGAGCTCTTTCTCTAATGTATGAATAGCTTGGGAAACGGCTGATTGAGAGATAAATAAATTTTTTGCTGCTTTTGAAAAAGAAAGAGTAGCGGCTGCTTCATTAAAGATTTTGTATTGTTCGAGTTTGATATTCATATAAGTTCTCCTTATACCATAAAATATAAATATTAATTTTACTAATGATTAAGTTTATAATATAATAAAAAAGTCAAAAGGTCAATGTGAACAAAAGGCATATGAAAAAAGTTTATGATAACATTGTAATAAGAAAGGATGATTTTTTATGGCAGGAGTTGTTGTTGTTGGAAGTATGTGGGGAGATGAGGGAAAAGGAAAAGTTACTGATTACCTTGCTCAAAAAGCAGATGCTGTTGTACGTTATGCAGGTGGTAACAATGCTGGACATACGATTGTTTATGATGGAAAGAAATTTGCATTAAAGTTGATTCCTTCTGGTATTTTTAGCGGTCATGAAGTGATTATGGGAAATGGAATGGTTGTGAATCCTAAGGCGTTTTTAGAAGAAGTAAGATATTTAAACGATGCTGGGATTGATACAAGTCGAATCAAAGTAAGTGATAGATGTCATGTCATTTTACCTTATCATCTAGAAATTGATGCTATTCAAGAAAAACGTAAGGGTGATAAGAATATTGGAACAACAAAAAAGGGAATCGGTCCTACTTATGTTGATAAATATAGTCGTATTGGTATTCGCATGGGTGAATTTATTGATGAGGAATTATTCTTAGAAAGATTAAAAGAGACTTTTCCTATGAAAGTTATGGAATATCCTGAACTAGAAGAAAAGTATAGTGTTGAATCAATTTTTGAAGAATATAAGGAATATGCTAAAGCAATTAAGCCTCTTGTTTGTGATACAGGTATGTTATTGGATGAATATCTTCAACAAGACAGAAAGGTTTTATTTGAAGGTGCTCAAGGCGCAATGCTTGATATTGATTATGGAACTTATCCATTTGTAACAAGCTCTCATCCAGGAGCAAATGGTGTGTGTGAAGGAGCGGGTATTGGTCCTTTATATATTAAAGAAGCCATTGGAATTATTAAAGCTTATACAACACGTGTTGGGTCAGGTCCTTTTCCAACTGAGTTGTTTGATGAAGTAGGTGATTTGATTCGTGAACGTGGTCATGAATATGGCACAGTGACACAACGTGCTAGACGTACTGGATGGTTTGATGCTGTTGTCGTAAATCAATCACGAAGAATGTCTAGTTTAACTGGAATTAGTTTGATGTTGTTGGATGTTTTGAGTGGATTTGAAACTATTAAGATTTGTAAAGCCTATCGATTAGATGGAAAGGAAATTTATGGATTGCCTTCTACTGTGAAAGATATTGAAAGAGTTGAACCTGTTTATGAAGAAATGCCAGGTTGGCAAGAAGATATTACTCACGTTCAATCTTTTGAAGAATTACCAGTTCATTGTCAAAACTATATAAGACGTATTGAAGAATTGATTCATTGTCCTGTTGTTATGTTTTCAGTAGGACCAGATAGAAATCAAACTGTTGTTTTAAAAGATATTCAATTTTAAGGAGGAGAATAGGTGAAGAGAGAATTAGTTATTGTTTTGGATTTTGGTGGACAATATAATCAGCTGATTGCTCGTAGAGTACGTGAGTGCCAAGTTTATTGTGAAATTTATTCATATAAGACAGATATTGAAAAAATTAAGGCTATGAATCCTAAAGGAATTATTTTGACTGGAGGACCAAATAGCTGTTATGAAGATGGGGCACCAACATATTCTAAGGAATTATTTGAATTAGGTATTCCAGTTTTAGGGCTTTGTTATGGGGCACAGCTCATGCAACATCTTTTAGGTGGTAAAGTGGAAAGAGCGAATGTGAGAGAATATGGTAAGTCAGAACTTACTGTCAATACTGATTCTTTGATTTTTAAAGATGTTAAGGAGAAAAGTATTTGTTGGATGAGCCATTTTGATTATATTTCTCAAGAAGCTCCAGGATTTACTGTGACAGGAGTAACGCCTGATTGTCCTGTTGCTGCATGTGAAAATAGAGAAAAGGCATTGTATGCTTTACAATTTCATGCTGAAGTATTACATACTGAAGAAGGAGTAAAGATGTTGTCTAACTTTGTTTTAGATATTTGTGGTTGTCATGGAGACTGGAGGATGGATTCTTTTGTTGAAGAGTCAATTCAAGAAATTAGAAAGAAAGTTGGGCAAGGAAGAGTTTTATGTGCTTTGTCAGGAGGAGTAGATTCTTCAGTTGCTGCTGTGTTGTTATCAAAAGCAATTGGAAATCAATTGACTTGTGTTTTTGTTGATCATGGTTTGCTTCGCAAAAATGAGGGTGATGAGGTAGAATCTGTATTTGGATTAGAAGGTCAATATGATTTGAATTTCATTCGTGTGAATGCTCAACAAAGATATTATGAAAAGTTAAAAGGGGTAGAAGATCCTGAAACAAAAAGAAAAATTATTGGCGAAGAATTTATTCGTGTTTTTGAAGAAGAAGCAAAGAAGATTGGAACTGTTGATTTTTTAGTTCAAGGAACTATTTATCCAGATGTTGTAGAAAGTGGTTTGGGTGGAGAATCTGCAGTGATTAAGTCACATCATAATGTTGGTGGACTGCCTGATTATGTAGATTTCAAAGAAATTATTGAACCACTAAGAGACTTATTTAAAGATGAAGTTCGTAAGGTTGGATTAGAACTTGGTATTCCAGAATATTTGGTTTTTAGACAACCATTTCCAGGTCCAGGATTAGGTATTCGTATTATTGGAGAAGTGACTGAGGATAAAGTAAGAATTGTACAAGATGCAGATGCTATATATAGAGAAGAAGTCGCTAAGGCAGGACTAGATAAATCTGTTGGACAATACTTTGCAGCACTGACGAATATGAGATCTGTAGGTGTTATGGGTGATGAAAGAACTTATGATTATGCAGTTGTTTTAAGAGCGGTGAATACAATTGATTTTATGACAGCTGAAGCAGCACAAATTCCTTATGATGTTTTAAATAAGGTGATGTCTAGAATTATTAATGAAGTAAGAGGTGTTAATAGAGTATTCTATGATATTACTTCTAAGCCACCTGGAACAATTGAATTTGAATAAGGAATAGTATCAAGTGGTTTGTAGGTATCCTTCAATGGATGCCTTTTTAATTTGATTAATTAATTTATGGGTATTTAATAAATGTTTTATCAAAAAGGATAAGAGATATACTAGAAATGTTAAAATAGAATTTTATTAAAGTTAACTTATTAATAAGAACAGCAAGAGAAGAACAATTTAAATACTATATAAGCTGATAGGATACTAATTATTACTAGTTTGTTTTATTGGATACTCGTTTCATCATCAATTTATTAGATTAGCAATTAAAACTTTATTATATGTAAAAGAAATAGAGAATATTTTCAAAAGTTACAAAAGGAAATGGAAGAAAAATATACGAATTTAAGGATAAAATAAATTGATTAGGGAATGCTGATATCAATATAAAATCATATATATTTACTCAGCCTTTCAAAATAGGAAAATCAGATGATTTTTTAAGTAATATAAGTTTTAATATTAGTTGTTAGATGGATAAATTATTATCTCTAAAAGAATGATGAATGTTCTAAAAATATTTACGATTAAAACTAGTACCTTTTTGTACTACAGTTGTGCTAGAAATACAAGTGGGAAAACAATTTATAGTGTGGTATAATTTATAATGTAAAAAATTATTAAGGGAGATTAATATTCAAGATGAGTAAAAAGAGTGATGTATTGGAATCTTGGATCATGGTAGAGCACTTATCTGAAGGAGATATAAACCTAAAGGATAAATCAATTATAACCTTGAGTAATCTTGAAGGCGAAAACTATTATGATTTGTTTATAAGAGAAATACAGAAGAAAAAAATGAAGAAGCATCAGCGAGGTGGTATAGTTAT
>CATOPA010000024.1 GCA_951801965.1 uncultured Erysipelotrichaceae bacterium
TCATCGCTGCAACACGATTCCCATGGCCATCCACATTATACAAGCAACCATCCATTGTTAAAGCATTTGTACTTGTTATAAAAATATCAGCAAAAAATGCTTTTCTAAAACACTCTTCTCTTTCTTGTTGAGATAATCCTTCTTGATAACGATCAATAAACAAAACATCACTTGTTCTTAAAAGATCAAGAACACCTAATTGATTTAGCGTAACACTTCCTCCAACTGCAACTTTCTTTTTTTGAACAAG
The DNA here is from genome assembly GCA_951801965.1 of uncultured Erysipelotrichaceae bacterium. GTDB lineage: Bacteria > Bacillota_I > Bacilli_A > Erysipelotrichales > Coprobacillaceae > CATOPA01. The sequence continues at coordinate 251 of CATOPA010000024.1, forward strand.
CCTATTTTTTAAATATGTCATAAGTTCATCTCGATTTTTAACAATCAAACATGTCATATTGTTTCTTTCAAAAGCCTTAACCAGCTCATTTTCTTTCATTCTCAATAATTTTTCACTATTTTCATCCATAATTTTCACCCCAATAAACATAGTATATCATAAAAAGAGTAAAGTGAGTTGATAAATTAACAAAGAAATACAATATGCAATACAAGTTTGAAAAATAACTGTCATTATAGCTAATACAAATGAATTCATTTCACGCTTTATTGCAGCAATTGTTGCAATACAAGGCATATATAATGCAGAAAAGATCAAAAAACTTATAGCACTATGTGGTGTTAATAATAAAGAAAGTGCTTCAGATAATGATGAAAATTGAGAAGTCAAAATAGAAAGTGTAGAAATAACACTCTCTTTTGCTGTTAATCCAGTTAAAAAAGCTGTAGACAAACGCCAATCATCAAGTCCTAGTGGAGAAAAAAATGGCGCAAGATATTGACCAATTGTTGCTAATAAACTATCTTGAGCTTCTACCATACGAAATTGAAGATCAAAACTTTGTAAAAACCAAATAATAAGAGAAGATAATAAAATAATTGTCAATGCCTTATGAATAAAATCTCCTGCTTTTTCTTTCATATTTAATAAAACGTTTTTCATTGTTGGAAAACGATATGGTGGTAATTCTAATAAAAATGCTGAAGGTTCTCCTTGAAAAACAAAATGTCCAAGTATAAGTGACGATAAAATAAGTGTTATAAAACCAATACTATAAATCATAATCATCACAGCAAACTTTTTAGATTGAAAAAAGACTCCAATAATCATTGCATAAATAGGAAGTCGAGCACTACAAGACATCAATGGTGTTAATATCACAGTCAATAAGCGATCACGATGATTTGACATTGTTCTCGTTGCCATAATTGCTGGAACGCTACAGCCAAATCCCATCAGCATAGGAACAAATGCCTTTCCTGATAGACCTATTTGTCTAAGTGGCTTATCCATCATAAAAGCAATTCTTGCCATATAACCACTATCTTCTAATAATGATAAAAAAAAGAATAATAAAATAATAACAGGTAAAAAAGATAATACACTCCCCACTCCTATCAACAATCCATCACTCACAAAAGAAATCATCCATCCCTTTACATTGCAATATAATAAAACATTCGTGATTTCATTTGATAAAAACAATATTCCTTTTTCAATAAAAAGCTGTAAAAAAGAGCCCAATGAATAAAACGTAATATAAAACATCAGAAAAAGAATAAAAAGAAAAATAGGAATACCAAAATAATGATGCATAAGTATTGAATCAATTTTTTCTGACTTTTGATGAATGTATGCATTTTTCATTGTAAAGCATTTCTTTTCTAATTGGTCAATATATTGATATCTTGTTTCAATAATAAATAATTGTCTATCTTTTTGAGTCTTTTTTTCTATTTCCTTTATCATCTGTTCTACTTTTATTTTTTCATCTTGATGAAAATGCAATAATGAGAAAATTGATTGGTCACCTTCGATGACTTTTGATAAACAATAATGTAATGGAAGATGATAAATAGATGTCTTTTTTTCTATGATATTATACAACGGAGAGACAATTTGATAAAATTGTGATGAATAAAGAGAATGTGATATTGTCTTTTGACTTTGAGTATGTTTCAACGCCTGCAAAAGATCATCTATTCCTAAATGTTGACTTGCTGAAATAGGAATAACATTGAGTCCTAATATTTCTTTCATTTTTAAAACATCAATATCATTTTGGTTTTCTTTGACTTCATCTATCATATTTAAAACAAGAATCATAGGAATATCCAGTTCTCTTAATTGCATTGTTAAATACAAATGACGTTGTAAGCATGTTGCATCAACAACATTAATAATCAAATCAATATGTTCATGATACAAATATTCAACAGCTATGCTTTCTTCTAATGTATATGAAGAAAGCGAATAAATACCAGGAAGATCTATAAGTTCGTCATCACTTCCAATAATATAACCTGTTTTCTTTTCTACAGTCACACCAGGAAAATTTCCAATATGTTGAAAACTTCCAGTTAAAATATTAAAAAGTGTTGTTTTTCCACAGTTTTGATTACCAATCAAAACAATCTTTTTAGACATGAGATACCTCCTCGACTTCTATCAAAGAAGCATCTTCTTTTCTTAATGTAAAAGTATAATGCCTTATGTAAATAACGAGTGGATCTTTCATAGGAGCAACACGTAATATTTCCACTTCTGTCCCAGGAATCAATCCCATTTCTAATAATCTTTTTCTAAGTATTCCTTCACCTTTTATACATACAATAATCGCTTTATGATGAATACCAAGCTGATCTAATGTCACATTTCATCTCCCCTTTCATCTATTCATATGTTTAAAAATAAAAATAAGAAATCATACAGAAAAAAAGATATATTCTTTCTTTTTTTATTTTAAAAAATAAGAAGATAATTTTCTTATTATAGCAAAGCAAGAAGGATTGACATGTTTATTGTTTTTGATAAAATAAACAAAAGGAGTGAAAAAATGAAAAGACTACTGATTGTTGTTGATTTTCAAAATGATTTTGTAAATGGAAGTTTGGGTTTTCAAAAGGCCATGGACTTAGAAAAACATATTGTCCACCTTATTAAAACTTATCAAGAAAATGGTGATGAGGTTATTTATACAATGGATACACATCAAAAAAATTATTTAGAAACCTATGAAGGTAAACATCTTCCAATAAAACATTGTATAATAAATGAAGAAGGATGGAAAATATATGGAGAAGCAAAAAATTTATTAAAAGACTGCTTATGCTTTCAAAAAGAAACATTTCCTTCTTTAGATCTTGCAAATTATTTAAAAAATAAAACTTATCAGGACGTTACCTTAGTTGGACTTGTTTCTCATATTTGTGTTCTTTCTAATGCCATTATGGTAAAATCTGCATTATTTAATACTCCCATATATATAGATCTCAAAGGAACTGCAAGTATTGATGAAAAAACACACTTAGAATGTATTCATGTCATGAAATCTTTACAATTGGAAATCATTGAATAACAAAAAGAAATTATTCGTCTTCATACCTAGACATGAATAATTTCTTTTTAAAATCTTGATTTAATAAAAATTGAATATAATCATTTTCCTTTATATAATCTCCTATAGAAGCAATATTGGCAAGATTATCCATGTTGTATACATAGATATAAACATTGTCAATAACTTCCCCTTTTTCATTATATACATATTCTTTTTGTCGTATATATGTATTACTTGAAACATGATTTTCTGTATAATTAGCTAACTTATCTATAATTGATAATGTTTCTTGACTTATCTCATAGATTTCGCCTAAAATCATGTCTTCACCTTCCATTAAATAAGCAGGCATATCTCCAGAATGTGTTTCCATCAAACATCCTTTTATATAGGCATATCCTTGAAAATCACTGTTTTCATGTAAATATTGATAATAATTATATAATCCTTTTCTTAATGTACCATAAACAAATAACCTTTCCCTCATTGTAAGCTCCTTTATTTTTATAGTACTCATTATATGGAAAATATCATAATCTTTCAATCATATTTTTATAGAACTTATTTTTTAAGCATTTTTTATAGGCGAAACAAAAAAAGATTGTATACAATCTAAAAAAAGAGTATAATTTCTTTAATTAGAAAAGAGGGAATGAAATATGGAAATTAAAATAGAAAAAGCAAAAACTTTAAAAACTAAACCTGATCAAAATCATTTAGGTTTTGGTAAATATTTTACTGATCATATGTTTATTATTGATTGGGATATGAATAAAGGATGGCATGATGCAAGAATTGTTCCTTATGGACCAATTGAAATGGATCCTGCAACTATGGTTTTACATTATGCTCAAGAAACATTTGAAGGCTTAAAAGCATATCGTAGTCCCCATGGCGATATTCTCTTATTCAGACCAGAAATGAATGCAAAAAGAATGATTAACTCAAATAAACGTCTTTGTATGGCTGAACTCCCTGAAGATATGTTTGTTGAAGCTGTGGAAGCACTTGTAAAATATGAACAAGATTGGATTCCAACTGCGCCAGAAACTTCATTATATATTCGACCATTCATGTATGCTTCTCAACCTGGTGTTGGTGTTCATCCAGCAACAAGTTATAAATTTATTATTATTCTATCACCTGTTGGAGCTTATTATCCTGAAGGTGTCAATCCAGTTAAGATTTGGGTTGAAGATGAATATGTTCGTGCTGTCAAAGGTGGAACAGGATTTACAAAGTGTGGTGGAAATTATGCTGCTTCTATCGCTGCTCAAGTAAAGGCTGAAAATCGTGGCTATACACAAGTTTTATGGTTAGATGGTGTTCATAGAAAATATATAGAAGAAGTTGGAACAATGAATGTTATGTTTCTCATTAACGATACAGTTGTGACGGCAGCTTTACAGGGTTCTGTTTTACCTGGTGTCACAAGAGATTCTATTCTTCATATTTTAAAAGATTGGGGATATAAGATCGAAGAACGCGAATTAAGCATTGATGAATTAATGGAAGCTGGAAGAACTGGTGCTTTAAAAGAAGCTTGGGGAACAGGAACTGCTGCTGTTATTTCTCCAATTGGTGAATTATGTTATAAAAATGAAAAAGTTATTATTAATGATTTTAAAACAGGTGATTTAACACAAAAACTTTATGATACTCTCACAGGTATTCAATGGGGTAAATTAGAAGATAAATATCATTGGACTAGAATAATCAAATAATGAGGATGCTTAAGCATCCTCATTGCTTTTATATTCTTTTATTGTGCCAACATATTTTGTAGCAGGTCTTACAATGCGATTTGAATACAACTTATTTTCAACATTATGTGCAACCCATCCTACCAATCTTCCTACAACAAATAATAAAGTATAAAGATCACTAGGAATATTTAACATATCATATACTAAGCCACTGTAAAAATCTACATTTGTACAAACACGGCGTCCTTTTCTTTGATAAATAGCTTCAATAGCTAAATCTGCAAACCTTTGATAAAATTCAAATTCTTTTTCTCTCTTCTTCTCCTTAGCCAAAAGAGAACATTTTTCTGATAGTATTACACTACGTGGATCACTTAAAGTATAAACAGCATGCCCTATACCATAAATTAAACCACTATTATCATTGTAATCCTTATCTAAAATACGCTGAATAATATGATTCATTTGTTCGTCTGTTGCATCAAGTGAAATATCATGAATAATCATTTCCATTTGCTTTTTAACAGCTAAATTTGCGCCTCCATGACGTGGTCCTTTGAGTGATCCTATACTTCCAGCAATCGCACTATATATATCAGTACCTGTAGATGAAATCACAACATTTGTAAAAGTAGAGTTATTCCCACCACCATGATCAGCATGTAAAGTCAAAGCAATATCTAATATTTCTGCCTCAGTTTGAGTAAATTGTCCATCATCTCTTAATAATGATAAAATCGTTTCAGCAATACTATAGTCCTGATTCACATGATGAATAATCAAACTCTGTTCATCAAAGTAATGAACTTTTGTTTGATATGTATAACAAACAATCGTTGGAATCTTCGCTATAAGATTAATCCCCTTTTCTAAAGTTTCTTGAATACCAACATGATCAGCATCTTTGTCATAATTATATAGCATCAAAACTTCCTGTTGTAATTTATTCATAAGATTTTTTGCTGGAAAGCCAAGTATATTGGCTTCTAAATAGTGTAAAGGCAAGGTATAATTCTCGCTTAATATTTCTTTAAATCTTGTGAACTCTTCATCATTTGGCATATATCCAAATAAAATTAAGAAACAGACTTTTTCAAATAAATATCTTCCTGAATGATTTTTAATCATATCATCAATATTTATACCACGGTAGTAAAGACTTCCATAGTCATCTACCTTTTTTCCATCAATTTTTTTATATCCCACAACATCAGAGATCTTTGTAAGACCTACTAAAACACCTGTCCCATCTTCATTTCTTAATCCTTTTTTGACTTCGTAAATATTATACAAATCATTAGGGATATCATTTTCTTTTAATGATTTACAAAAAAAATCATAAATCCTTTCTTTCATTTTCCCACCCCTTTTCATGATATATATCATATCATATTTTTGTATAATTGTATACAATTTATTTAATCAATCCATCCAAAGTACTGACAAGCATATTCTATACCATCTTCTACACTCTTTTTTGTTATAAATGTCGCTTTATTTTTCAATTCATCACAAGCATTTCCCATAGCAATGCATGTCCATTTTTCTTTAAACATGACCAAATCATTATAATCATCACCAAAAACAACAATATCTTCATCTTGTCCACCGACAATTTCTACCATTTTTTTAATACCTAAATCTTTTTCATCATGTTGATATGTTAAGTATTCTTTCATAAAACGAATATGTCCTAAAGAATGAATAAGTGAAAGTTTATTTTCATCTTCTTCACTAATAGCAAGATAAATCTTATAGTAGTCTTTAATATCCTCTAATTGAATGGATTGATCTTTTAAATAACGCGTTGGCTCTTTTCGATAGCCTACTTGTTGAATAAACTTATCATCCCTCATCAATACATCAATGCTATCATCAGTAGCAATTAAATATCCATACCCTTTTTGATCAGCTTCTTGACATAATGCTATGGCTTTTTGACGATCAAGAGGTCTATTCATTATCATTTGATCGTTTATCGTTAATGCTGCTCCTCCATTACTCACAATGTGATGAATTCCTGCTAAGGAAGCAAATTCTTTTGTCTTATAATATGCTCTTCCTGTTGCTATTGCAACAAAATGACCATTTTCTTGTAATTTTTGAATTGCTCTTTTTGCACTCTCAACAAATTCTCCAGTATCTTTATTTGTTAATGTGCCATCTATATCAAAAAAGATATATTTTTTCTTCATACAACCACCTCAAATATTATTCTAGCACACTTTATTTTAAAAAGGAATAAATGATATTCATATGAATTGGTGATAAAATAAGTCCTACCACACCAAAAAAATGAAAGTGAAGAATCATTGAGAACAATAGTAGAAATGAGGGTATTTTCATATGTTTATTAAGTATTTTAGGTTCTAAGAAACTTCTTATAACATTAATAATCAAATAAATAAGAAATATATATAATGCTTTTAAATAAGCAGCTTTAAGGCAATAAAAAATAAGCATAGGAAATAAGACAATACCAATTCCAATAATAGGTAAACTATCTAAAAGTGCTGTACAAAAAGCATAAAAAAATGGTTTTTGCATCTTTAAAGCAAAAAATGCTAAACATAACATTAAAAAAGTCGTAATCATTAAAATCAACTGACATTTTATATATATTCTTATACTTTCTAATGACTTATTTTTTATATCAATAATTCTTCTTATATATATAGGAGAACTTTTTGAAAATAAATCATGTCTCATGTCATCATAGTCAATAACTAAAAAAAAGGTTGAAAGAGCAAACAAAAAAAATGAAAAGATAAACTGAGGAACAGAAGTTAAAAAAGAAGAAAAAGAACTCATTAATGAGCCTAAGATTTGTTGAAAAAGATTAATTAAAGAATAAAAAACATCCTCTCCAACAAAAGAAAAGTATTTTTCAATAAACACTATGAACGACTCAATAAGTGGCAAACAAAAACTTTGATAAAAATCGGGAATATGTTTTACAAAGTCAAATAAAAAAAGAACACTATATATACCTATGACAACAAAAAGCAAAATAAAGAAAAAATACAAACACAAAAGAAAAGTAATACCAATAGCACTTCTTTTTAAATGTAAGTAATTCTCCATCATGTCTATAACTGGCTTAATCAAATAATAAAAAAGAATAGCGAGAAGAAATGGAAAAATAACATGAAATAAATAACGAAGAACAAGACAATATATCACTATTATCAAAGCAATCATGATTTTTTTATTCATTTTTATCACCATTCTATTATATGATATAAATATGAAAAAAGCCCATTTGTAATAAGTTTATAAAAAAAGAAATAGAAATGAAATTCTATTTCTTTATAGATAATATACTTTAATTCAAGACATTTTGATGTGGTACTATAGATGAGTCATCAATAGCCTTAAATACATATCCCTTACTTTGATAATATTCAATAACATCAGGTAAAATATCAACAGTATTTTGTTTTCCATTAGCATCATGCATTAAAATCATAATTTGTTTTTCACGTGATGAAGTTGCTCTTTTATACATTTCTTTCTTAGACATGTTTGAATAACCATCACCATTTTCTGCATTCCAATCATAATAAATATATCCTTTATCCTCTACCATTTTTGAAAGTTTGCTCATAATACCTTTACTATATCTTTTAGAAATTGTATTTGAACTCCCACCAGGAAAACGTATATATTTTGGTGTATAACCAATATAATCTTTTGCTAGTTTTCCTATTTTTTCTAAATCTTTAAAATAAGCATCAGTAGAAGCGTATACTTTATTATATTTATGACTATAAGTATGTAATCCAATAGTATGTCCCTTATCATGAGCTATTGTAATATACTTTCGATAGGAAGCATTCATTCCAGTAATAAAGAATGTTGCTTTACAATGATACTTATCAAGAATATCTAAAACTTGAGCTGTATACTTTGAAGGACCATCATCAAATGTCAAATAAACAACTTTTTCATCTTTTCTTGTCTCATCAATGACCTGAATAGTTATTGTTTTTTTCGATTTATTCTTTGATGCATCCATTGCTGTTAATTCAATTTGATAATGTCCCACTTTCTGATTATCAAAATTTCTTTTATCTATAGAAAGAGTCGGATGACTATCAAAATCATCACTCAATGTTACTAATGATTCAATTGAAATATCACTTCCTACCAAAACACTTGCATTACTCGCAATAATCTGTGGTGGTGTTGTGTCTGGTACGACATCTACAGTTGTCTTCTTATATGTTTTATTTGAAGCCTCATCTTCAATAACCAACTGAACAGTTTGCTTTCCTTCTTTATTAAATTTATAGTCTTTATCAAAATAAACTTTCGTTTGTGTTGCATCCTTAATATTTTCCACAAATCGATATGGATCTGCTTGTTGATTCAAAGCAACCTTTCCTTCTTTGACATCACATTCTGGAGCAACTGAATCAACAACTTTAATTCTTAAATCTCTTGATTCCTTCTTATATTGGTACGTCACCTGATACTCCCCTAAATGATGAATATCAACACGGGAACTATCTATTTTTACATCCTCTTTGTGACCATCTTTCACTTTCTTAATAAATTTTGAATAATCAACATCAGAATTAATTTCTACTTCTCTTTCATTTGTAAATTGGATTTGTGATGTAGTCAACAACATATATACACTAGCACAAATAAAAACAACACACATCATAACAATAGGTATCATTGACTTTTTAAACTTTGCATTTAATTTTCTTTTCATCATCTTTTACCCCTTTCTACAACTTTCTTCATTTTCACGACATTTTTCGACTTATTTTTTATTTTCAACATGTTATAACATAATTAGGTGATAAAAATGTATATTTATAAAAACAAACAAAATGACTCAGAACATATCCTTGATCCAGATTATATCTATCATGATTCATTTGAAGAAGGACAACTATATTCATTTTATAAAAATTTAGTCAAACCAGAGCATATAGATATGATTGCTGGTATATATATACAATATGATATTCTTCCTTTTTCATTCGAAGAATACCCTTCTTTATATGAACATTTTAATAAATCCGCAGAAAAACTCATCGCTCACTTCCTAGATAAATACCACGCAAACCTTTACTGTCATCAAACACACTCTTTTTTTCTTGTTATGTTTGATCCAGATAAAGAAGAATTACCAAAATTAATGTTAAGACTTTATGAGAAATTTTCTGAAATAGAGTACATATACAAAAACAAAAAATGTCAATTCCAAATCCGCTTTGGTGTTTACCTTTCACATAAATATGTTAATCCCTTCACACTTTTTGAAATTGCTAAAGAACAGCATGAGAATACTCTCCTTCATCATAGTATTCTCTCTGTTAAATAATATTATGTATGTTTCTTCACAATTTTTCTTATAAAATGACGTAAAGTGACAAAAACAAATAATGAGCTTACACATAATGGTATCAACCATATATTCTGCTGACTTAATAATGGATAAATACCAAAAAATTCAGGCATAATGAACAAAATCAAAAAAAATGTTAACATCAAAAGAGTAGCAACTGTTAATCTCAATTTGTTCATAGGCTGACAAACAGTATAAACAAGCAAAAAGCTTATAAATCCTGCTGTAATATAATAATAAGTAGAATACATTGTTGAATCAAAACATAAAAATGAACCAACAATATTAATAACAATCATAAAAATAATCATTGTCAAAGCACTTGGTAAAGCTGTCATGAGAATATGCTTAGAGAATCCTTGTGATGATAACGTTGATGATCTTTCTAATGTCATTAAAAAACTTGGAACACCAATTGCTAAACCACTGATAAGACTTAATTGCAATGGTGTGAATGGGTAACTCTGTCTTAAAAAGGCAAATATTACACATAAGACAGTTGAATAAATCGTCTTGTTTAAATAAAGTGAACTGACTCTTTCCATATCAGCAATAATCATTCTTCCTTCATTAACAATATGTGTCATAGAAGCAAAACGCGAATCTAATAAAACAATATGTGCAGCTTGTTTAGCAGCATCACTTCCTGCTGCCATAGCAATACCACAATCTGCATCTTTTAATGCTAAAACATCATTCACTCCATCTCCTACCATGCCAACAATTTTATCTTGATTTTGAAAAGTTTTAATAATCATTTGTTTTTGTTCTGGTTTAACTCGTCCAAAAATACGATAACGCAAAACAACTTTTTCAAATTCTTCTTGGTCTTTTGGCAAAGTTGAAGCATCTATATAACTTTCAGCTCCTTTTAATCCAGCAAGCTGTGCCACTTTAGAAACGGTCAAAGGATTGTCCCCAGATAAAATACGAATGTCGACTCCTGCTTCTTCAAAAAATTGAAAAGTTTCTTTTGCTTCTTTTCTTATACAATCTCTCATCACAATAAGTGCCATTGGTTCTACTTGACCAATTGTATATGTTTTTTCACAAAGTTCATCTGTTTTTCCTAATAATAACACCCTTAACCCTTGTCTTGAAAAAGACTCAACCTCCAACAAAAGTGGATGATTATCCTCTAACAGATATTCTGGTGCTCCTAAAACAAAATTGCCATTCTCCATTAATGAAATTGCTCTCATCTTTCTTTCAGATGAAAAAGGAATCTTAAACTGAACTTTATTATGATGTGGTTTTGTAAAATAACTTTGTAAAGCCTTTTGGGTTGCATTCATATCATCAAAATCATACGCCATGCACCCCATAATCTCATCAATCTCTTTTTTTGAAAAAGAATTCAAACAAACAAGATTATCAACTTCCAATTCTCCAGTTGTAATCGTTCCTGTTTTATCTAAACATAAAACATTAACTCTTGCTAAAGCTTCAATGGCTTCCATTTCTTGAATAAGAGCTTTCTTTTGAGCAAGTCGACCAACTCCTAAAACAAATGAAACACTTGTTAATAAAACAAGTCCCTCAGGAATCATTCCAACAACTCCAGCCACTGTTTTCACAATTGCTGAATTTATATCATTAGGAAAAGCAACCATTTGAGAGAAGAATAAAACAATACCAACTGGAATAATCACAACACTTAATACTTTAATGACTTTTTCAATTGACTTTTTCATAATTGATGCAGCTCTGTTTTTATTTTTCGCTTTCTGTACCAATTGTGTTGAATAATTATCATTACCAACTCTTATTACTTTAGCATAAGCACTTCCTGCTACAATAAAACTTCCTGACATCAATTCATCATCTTTTTTCTTTCTTATAGGTTTAGATTCACCAGTTAACATAGATTCATTGACTTCTAAGCCAAATGATTGAAGAACTAAAGAATCTGCACCAACCTGCTGTCCATTTTCAATATAAATAACATCATCTTTAACTAACTCTTCTACAGGTAAAATAATTTCGCTACACTCTCTCATAACTTTAACTTTCTTTACAGTAATGACACTGAGCTGATCAACAATCTTTTTTACTTTCAATTCTTGAAAAATACCAATAATTGTATTTACAAATATAACAACAATAAAAGTTAAATTTTTCCATCGACCAGTTGATAAAACAATAAGAGCTAAAAACAGATTCAAAAAATTAAAATATGTTAATGTATGTTCTAAAACGATTTTTTTCTTTGATTTAGAAATATTATCATGTGAAATATTCACTTGACCTTTTTGAATACGATCTTCAACTTCTTTTTTTGTCAATCCTTCTCTTCTAAAATCACTCATTTCACTCACCTTTTCCAATATAACACGTTTATATGAAATATTTGTGTATATATGAATAATTATAACAAAATCATAAATCAATATAAATACTTTCATATAACGAAGAAGATAATCTTAATAATAAAAAAACTCGAATAAATATTCGAGAACAAAGGCACTATGGTGGACCCTGCAGGACTCGAACCTGCGACCAACCGGTTATGAGCCGGTAGCTCTAACCAACTGAGCTAAGGGTCCAATGAAATAAAAAAGTGGTAAACGACCACTTCATAAATAAATTGGTAGCGGGGAAGGGATTCGAACCCCCGACCCACCGGGTATGAACCGATTGCTCTAGCCAACTGAGCTACCCCGCCATATAGTGAATCGTTTTTAAATAGAAATGGTGGTTCCGGCCGGAATCGAACCAGCGACACGAGGATTTTCAGTCCTCTGCTCTACCGACTGAGCTACGGAACCATTTGGCGGTCTGGACGGGACTCGAACCCGCGACCTCCGCCGTGACAGGGCGGCATTCTAACCAACTGAACTACCAGACCATTTGGTTGCGGGAGAAGGATTTGAACCAACGACCTTCGGGTTATGAGCCCGACGAGCTACCAGACTGCTCCATCCCGCGATATTCAATTTAAATGGCGGAGGTTGAGGGATTCGAACCCCCGCGGGACTTTCATCCCCTGTCGGTTTTCAAGACCGATCCCTTCAGCCAGACTTGGGTAAACCTCCGCAATAATTGGTGGAGCTTAGCGGGATCGAACCGCTGGCCTCCTGCGTGCAAAGCAGGCGCTCTCCCATCTGAGCTAAAGCCCCAATTCAATGGTCGGGAAGACAGGATTCGAACCTGCGACCCCCTGGTCCCAAACCAGGTGCACTACCAAGCTGTGCTACTTCCCGAATCTTTAATTTTTTTTACTCAATGGCGCGCTAGGCAGGAATCGAACCCACAACCTCTTGATCCGTAGTCAAGCACTCTATCCAGTTGAGCTACTAGCGCATCTCTTTAACAGCGCCATCATATAATATCATAGTTACTGTTAATTTGCAACACTTTTTTTATTTTTTTTGGTGCCCAGGGCCGGAGTCGAACCGGCACGGATTTTAAGGTCCGCAGGATTTTAAGTCCTGTGCGTCTACCAATTTCGCCACCTGGGCAATAAAGTTGGAGGTTCCAGCCGGACTCGAACCGACGATGACAGAGTTGCAGTCTGTAGCCTTACCAGCTTGGCTATGGAACCATTTCTTGTTATTTTTCTGTTGCTCGTATAGTATATAATATTTTATGCACGAATGCAATAGTTTTTTACACTTTTTCTTAAATTCAATCACTCTTATTCAAAAAGAATTGATATAATGAATGTTTTTAAATTTTATTTTTAAAGCTAAGGTGTCATATGAAGATACCTTAGCTTTCACCTATTCTAAATTTTCACGACGCTTTGAAGATTCTCTAAATAATTCTTTTAACATTTTATCATCTTCATTTAATAAAGATTTCTTTAAAATATCAAATTGCTTTTCAAAACTTTCCATAGATTTTAATAAATAATCTTTATTATTCAAAAAGAGTTCACTCCACAAATCCGCATTAATATTAGCAATACGTGTGAGATCTCTAAATGAATCCCCTATATATTTACCTGTTTCATATTTTTGATCATCACTATTCATCAATGCAACAGCAATCATATGAGGAAGTTGTGATGTGAATGAAATAATTTCATCATGAGCATAAGGACTCATAATCTTTACACTTTTAAATCCTAATTGTGAAACAAAATCACACATTTGCTGAATTTTTTCTTGATTGTTCTTTTGATGTTCAATAACAATATAATTAGCACCTAAAAAAACCTGCTTGCTTGCATAGGCATATCCCTTTTTTTCTCTTCCAGCCATAGGATGTCCACTAATATATTCAACATCTGGATCTATAATATCTAATGCTTTTTCTAAAAAATATGATTTGATACCTACAACATCAGTCACAATACTTCCCTTTTTAAAAGTATGATTTTTAATAAAATCTAAAACAAGCGAAGGATATAAGCAAATAATTGTCATATCACTCTTTGAAACAATTTCAGCTCCATCAACATATCCTTCTATAATATATCCATCTTTTTTAGCTTGATAAAGCGTTTCTTTATCTGTATCAATCCCATAAACTTCATGCCCAAGTCCATGGAGTGCTTGAACATAACTTCCTCCTATGACACCTAATCCAACAACACTAATAATCATTCTTTTACCTCTTTCAATAACTATTTTTTACCTTTAGCAAGCATATCCAATTTATAATCTAATAATTTTTTAGTTAAATCCACATAATAGATATGAGGATACTCTAATCTAAAAACCTCATCCCATATCAATGACTTTTGTTTTGAAGAATATTCCCTAATTTCATCTAGAGTATATTCTGGATATACACATTGACCTTGGTCAAAAACAAGATGTTGTAGTGGTTGAATTTCATATGTTCCAGCATATAATGTTTTATTTTTCCAAATATCTGATTGATGATAAATTGTTAAATCCTGATTTTCATCTAAAACTTCATCATGAAAAGCAATAATATCTGCAATAGCTTTATATGTTTCTTTTTCAATCAAACGATAAACTTTTTTATATCCTGGATTAGTAATCTTTTCAGTATTTTCAGAGATTTTAATTTTTGGAATAATTTCTCCGTCTTTTTCAACAGCTGCAAGTTTATATACACCACCAAATACTGGTGCTGACTTAGAAACAATCATGTTTTCACCAACACCAAAAGAATCAATTTTTGCACCTTGTTCTAAAATAGAACGAATTAAATACTCATCTAACGAATTAGAAACTGTAATTTTACAATCAGTTAAACCAGCAACATCTAACATCATACGGGCCTTTTTTGTTAAGTAAGCAATATCTCCACTATCCAAACGTATTCCAGATAATCTTTTTCCCATAGGTATTAAGAAATCTTGAGCAACTTTGATTGCATTTGGTACTCCACTTTTTAAAGTATCATATGTATCAACAAGTAAAACACAATTATCTGGATAAATCTTTGCGTAAGCTTCAAATGCTTCATATTCACTATCAAATGATTGAACAAATGAATGAGCCATCGTTCCTAAAACTGGTATATGAAAATCTTTTCCAGCTGAGACTGTTGCTGTTCCTGATGCTCCACCAATGTATGCTGCTCTTGCTCCATAATGGGCTCCATCATAACCTTGTGCACGTCTTGCGCCAAATTCCATGACTGGTCTCCCTTTTGCCTCTTGACAGACACGATGTGTTTTTGTAGCTATCAATGACTGATGATTTACTGTCACAAGTAAAAATGTCTCAAGTAATTGTGCTTCAATCAGCTTTGCTTTTACTGTAATAAGTGGTTCATAGGGAAAAACGGGTGTTCCCTCAGCAACAGAATAAATTGTTCCTGTGAACTTAAAGTTTCTTAAATATGTAAAAAATTCTTCATCAAATTTGTTAAGTTCTCTTAAGTACTGAATATCTCCTTCAGTAAAACGCATATCTTTAATAGATTCTATTAATTGCTGTAACCCAGCAAAAATAACCATTCCACCATTATCTGGATTTTTTCGATAAAACATATCAAAATAAACAATTTGATCTTGTTTTCCAAGTTTAAAATAATTATAAGACATTGTCAGTTCATAAAAATCCATAATTAATGTGATATTTCTTTCACTACTCACATTGACATTTTTCATTTTTCATATCCCCCTGTCATGACACTATCATATAACAAATTTCAAAAAAAATAAAGTCTTATGACTTTATTTATTGATTCTTCGCTTTAGCAAATCCACTTTTTACAGCATCTTTTAATCCTTGGGTTGTTTTTGTTGCTCCTGAAATGGTATCTACATCATACGTATTTTCTTTTTTCATTGTTTCAATCATCTGTTCAAGTGCGACTCCTCCAATTGATGGTGTTTCATTATGTTCTTTGACAACAATGTCTTGGATTTTATCATCTTTTAATGTGAGTTCAACTTGAAACTCTCCACCATACCCCATTGCTGAAGTTGTATATGTGCCATCATTATAAGTACGATTTTGAGTCGGCTTTTGTGTTTCATCTTTTTGTGTGCAGCCAAATAACATCATCATCATCAAAAATAATATTATTTTCTTCATTTTATCAACCTCCTATTTATAGTGTTAGTCAAATCAAAAAAATTATGCAAAAAAACCTCATAAAGAGGTTTTAAAAGTATAAATCATAAGATTGTCTTTGATGTGGTTGTGGCATTGGTTGAACTTGCTGATAAACAATTGGTATCAATAATTGCTGATTTGGGTGTATCAATAAATCATCATTTAAATTATTCATCACTTTGATCCAAGCAACTTCACTATTTAATGTTTTTGCAATTCTATAAACATTATCGCCTCTATTAACAGTATATAAGACTATTTCTCCAACTTTTGGAAATGTCACTCGTTCATTTTCATACATATATGGATTATACATATTATCCCTCCCAACATACAATATGCTTTTTAAGAAAATATGTATAGGCAAAAAAACAGATGATTATTCATCACCTGTTGCGAGTTTATCTAAAGCATCTTTAGCAGCTTGTTGCTCAGCTTTCTTTTTGCTTGTTCCTTTTCCTAAACCTAAACACATTTCATCCATCTTCACAGCAACTTTAAAAACTGGTGCATTAGATGGTCCTGTTGTCTCTATCAATTCATATGTTACTGTTCTTCTCTGATCTGCTTGAATCAATTCTTGTAGTGTTGTTTTATAATCAGTAATATCATCATAATCCAGATCATTGACATGTTTAAAAATCGTTCTTTCTAAAATACGTAAAACTTCATCCTTTCCGCAATCTAAATAAACTGCACCTATAAAAGACTCAAAAATATTAGCAAGAACACTTTCTCTTTCACGTCCACCATTTTTTTCTTCTCCAATACCTAAGTACATCAATTCTCCTAAGCCTAGCTCCTTGGCAAATCTTGCTAGTGATTCTTCTCGAACTAGCTTACTACGCAAAGTTGTTAAAGTTCCTTCGGGATATGATGGGAAAAGCTTAAATAAAAATTCAGAAACGTATAATTGTAAAACAGCATCACCCATAAATTCTAAACGTTCATAATCTTTTAATTCACGATGAAATTCATTAGCATAAGAAGCGTGGGTAAAAGCTTCTTTATACAATCCAAGACGATGAAAGGGAATTTTTTCTTTATTGAGAAAATCTAATATTTTCATTTATAACAACCCTTCTTTCATTTGATTAACAACATCCATCTTTACCATTTGATAAGCTAAATTCATAGCATTTTCAAATGCTTTTGCATCACTTGCTCCATGAGCCTTAACAACAGCTTTTTCAAAGCCTACCATTAAAGCCCCACCAACTGACTTATAATCAAATTGATCCTTTAAAGCATAAAGATCTTTTTTTGCAAGCAAAGCACCTATCTTCCCTTTTAAAGAAGCCATCATGCCCTCTTTAACCATTTTCATAACAAGAGAAGCTGTTCCTTCACATGTTTTTAAAGCAATATTTCCACTTAAACCATCAGTAACAATCACATCAACATCACCTAATAAAATATCTCTACCTTCAATATTTCCAACAAAATTGATACGTTCATCATTTTCTAATAATTGATATGTTTCTTGATGAACAAGATCTCCTTTTTTAGACTCTGTTCCTATATTTAATAAAGCGACTTTAGGTGAAGATATTTTCTTAATAGATGATGCATATGTATGACCCATAATAGCAAAATCTAAAAGCTGTTGAGATGTATTTTCAGCATTCGCTCCTACATCAAGCATACAGACTCCCTTTCTATTATAGGTAGGAAGTTCAGCCATTAAACAAGATTTTTCCACACCCTCAATACGTTTTAAAAAAAGCATAGCACTTGTATAAAAGGCTCCTGTTGATCCACATGACACAACACCATCGACAACTCCATCATTAGCAAGTGTCACTGCTTTGACCATACTTGAATCTTTTTTTCTACGAACAGACATAATTCCAGCATCCATAGGAACAATATCTCTTGCATCAACAATATGAATTTGACTATATTTTTCTAGTGATTCTAATTCTTCCTTTTTTCCAGTCACATATAACTCTACATCATTGTGCGATTTTACAAAAGACTCACATGCTTCTACAACAATCTGGCTTCCTAAATCACCACTCATGGCATCTATAGATAACTTTAACATTATTCTCACTCCTTTGTTGTCAGTATATCACAATTAATCTATATATTCATTATTATTCTCTTTTAATTTTTCTTGAATCTTTGAAATTAAATAAGTGTACTCTTTTTTCTTTTGATACTGCTGCAAAATAGCCATTGCGTCTTCTCTGGCTACTGTTAAGATAGGAAAATCTTTAAATATATCAGCAACTAAAAAAGTTGGTAATCCGCTTTGCTTATTTCCTAAAACTTCACCAGGTCCTCGCATTTTTAAATCATACATTGATATTTCAAAACCATCATGACTTTTTTCCATATATTTCAATCTTTCTACGGCTTCTTTTGATTTTTGAGAACTCATTAAATAACAATAAGCTTGTTGATTCCCTCTTCCAACACGTCCTCTTAATTGATGAAGTTGACTCATTCCAAAGCGTTCAGCATTATAAATCACCATCATATTTGCATTTTTAACATCTACACCAACTTCTACAACAGTTGTTGAAACAAGAATTTGAACTTCGTTCTTTAAAAAAGCTTCCATGACTTTGTCTTTTTCTTCATCTTTCATTTGTCCATGTAGCAAACCAACTTTATAACTCTTTTTAAAATATCTTTGCATAGCTTCAGCAATTTGAGAAGCACTTTTTGCCTCAATCATATCACTTTCTTCTACCAAAGGGCAAATGGCATAACATTGTCCTCCACTTTGTAAATACTCTTTTAAATGTGATAAAATTGGCTTCATTGTTGAAGCAGGAATATATTTCGTGATAATTTCTTTTCTTCCACTTGGCATTGTTTTAATTGTTGAAATATCCATATCCCCATACATTAAAATAGCTAAAGTTCTTGGAATTGGGGTTGCACTCATAATTAAAAAATCCACTTGATTGCCTTTATTTTTCAAAGCTTTTCTTTGTTCTACACCAAAACGATGTTGCTCATCTGTAATCACAAATCCAAGATTATGGTAAGAGACCTTCTTTTGAAACAACGCATGAGTCCCAACAATAATATCCAATTCACCACTTGATATTTGTTCATAAAGCTTTTCTTTTTCTTTTAAAGATAATGATCCTGTCAATAAAGCCACACGTACATTTGTATTTTTAAAAAAAGATAAAAGTGTTGTATAGTGTTGTCTAGCTAAAATTTCTGTTGGCGCCATCAATGTTCCTTGATATCCAGCTAAATAATTTGCATACAATGCAATACTACTCACAACTGTCTTTCCACTTCCAACATCACCCTGTAAAAATCTATACATCATTTGAGGCTTCATTAAATCATGAATAATTTCTTTTGTTGATGTTTGTTGATCTTTTGTTAAATGAAATGGTAATGATAAAATAAATGTTTGAAGCAATGTAGAATCAATCTTTTTAGCAATACCAGCTTCTTGATTTCTGAATTGTTTGACCATTTGCATTGTTAACTGAAATTTTAAAAATTCTTCATATTTTAAATATTTTAATGCTTGCTTGATATCTTCCTGACAAGTAGGACAATGAATATTCCACAACGCTGTTTCTTTATGAATCAATTGATGTTTAATAATATATTCTTCTGGAACAAATGTTTCTATATCATTACTTTTTATATGTAATGCTTTTTTTATATATTGTTGAAACGATTTTTGTGTCAACCCTTCTTTTATAGAATAAACT
>CATOPA010000025.1 GCA_951801965.1 uncultured Erysipelotrichaceae bacterium
GATTAGAATTCGATTTTAAGTAATATATTGTAAGATGAATAATTAGTTTTTTGTAAAATCATTGCATATTAGTAATATCTAAACTAAGTGCTAAATTGACTTAAGATATATTGAATAGAAATAAAAAGATTTTAGACATTGTCATCTAAAATCTTTTTATGTATTATTGAACGACTTTGGCGTCACTCATTGTAAATGTTTCTAAAGAGTTTTCTTTAACTTGGATACATATAAAAGTCATTGATTCATTGTCACTTGCAAAGAACTGACGTTTTTGTGCAGGAGACACTTTAATCCAGTCACCTGTAACCAATTGAATATCTTCACTATCGATGATGACTTTACCACTTCCTGAGATAATTCCATATATTTCTTCATTATTTTTATGATAATGGACAAAAGGAACACATCCACCAGCTGGTAAAGTATTAATACTGATTTCTGCACCTGTTAAAGATAGAGTATCATGTAACTCTGCTCTAGCTTCATTTGAAATATTTACTTTTTTGTTATTTGACATTTTTTTATCCTCCTTTGTTTTTGTAGACCTTTATCATCTACAACTTTATTATACATAAGTACACAATCTATTTATAGTACGCACTTTTATGTAACTGTACCAAATTTATAAAATATGCTATAATACCTTTATATGAAAGGGTGAAATATATGAAAAGAAAAGAAGAATTACCAGAATGTCCAATAGCTACAACAGTTTCATTAATAGGGAGTAAATGGAAATTACTTATTATTAGAAATTTATCAAATCGTCCTTATCGATTTAATGAACTTCAAAAATCATTAGAAGGTATATCTCAAAAAGTATTAACAACAAGCTTAAGAGAATTAGCTAATGATGGAATTATTTATCGTAATGATTATCATACCAATCCACCAAAGGTTGAATATGGAATGAGTGATCTTGGTAAAGAATTGATGAAAGTATTAAAATCTATGGAAGAATTTGGACATTATTATAAAGAAAGGCTATAAAATAGTTGCAAGAATAATAAGAGACAAGATATGTCTAGTAGATAAATATAGAAATTCTCACTTTATGTCGTGTTTATTTTATATAATAGTTGGTATATTTTGACTAGGAGGGAAACGGAATGAATCAGAGAAAAATAGGAATGTTTCTTAAGGAGCTTAGAAAAGAAAAGGGGCTTACTCAAGAACAATTTGCAGAAGTTGTGAATGTATCAAATCGAACAGTATCTCGATGGGAAAATGGAAATAATATGCCAGACTTAGATATACTGATTGAGATATCTGATTACTATGAAGTTGATCTTCGCGAAATACTTGATGGTGAAAGGAAGAATAAAAACATGAAAAATGAAGTTGAGGAAACAGTATTGAAAGCAGTAGATTATACAAATACAGAGTTAGAACGTAATAACAAACGAGTACGTCTCTGTAATGCTATTGCAATGTTATTAATATTAATATATTTATTAGTTGAGGAAACCAGTCTTTATGATAATGTTTATATAAGAAATGGTATTTATATGGCTAGAGGTATGGCAGTAGGGATGTTGTTGACTGGTTTAGTGATTTCAAGTAAATATGGATTAAAAATAAGAGCTTTTAAACAACGCATGTTAAGAAGGCAAAGATAATTCCAATATTTTGTTGGCAGTGATTTGAAAATGAAAATAAGGAGAATCCTTGCTTTTTCTTGTATAACAAAAAGTTTAAATTTATGACTATGTATAAATATGATATATTCTCACAAAGACAGTTATCTTAGAAATATACTCACTCTACTTTTAAGAGGTGTTCATATGATTGTAATTTATATATAATATTTCATAAAAGGAGTGATAAATTATGGATCAAGAAAAAATAGGAAAGTTAATTGCGAAATGTCGTAAAGATAAAAAAATGACACAACAAGAACTAGCAGATCAATTAGGTGTGACTGACAAGTCAGTCAGTAAGTGGGAAAATGGAAAATGTTTACCAAATGTATCATTATATAAAGAGTTGTGTGATATTTTAGGAATCACTTTAAACGAGTTTTTTGCAGGAGAAAGAATTAAAGATGAAGAATTTAAAGAAATTGCAGATAATAATTTACTCAATGCTTTAGAACATAGTTCATTTACGCTAAAAGAAAAAATAGAATACTTTGGTGATAAATGGGATAAGGAACATTTTTTTGAACTGATAATAACAATGCTTATTATAGTAGGATTTATTATTTATGGTTTCATAAAAGATAATGGCTTGCAATTTATATTCATGATAGTTGGAGTTATTTGTGGTATATATGAAAGGAATAGGAAACAGGCGTATATAGAAGGGTGTGTTTATAAGCAAATAAATGATAAAAATTCATTTTAATTTAAAATTAAGGAGATGGTGAAAATGAATAATACCTATGATGATAATGATTTTTTTCAAGCATATGCTCAGATGAAGAGAAGCAAAGATGGATTAAAAGGTGCAGGAGAGTGGCATCAATTACAACCACTTTTTCCTGATTTAAAAGAGAAATCTGTTTTAGATTTAGGCTGTGGCTATGGATGGCATTGTAAATATGCTATACAAATGGGCGCTTCACAAGTTCTTGGTATTGATAGCAGTAAAAAGATGATTGAAAAAGCATTCATTGAAAATTTTGATGAAAAAATTAAATATGAAATATGTAATATTGAAGAATACGATTATCCTAAAGATATGTATGATTTAGTCATTTCAAATTTGGTATTGCACTATATTAAAGATTTAGACAATATATATCAAAAAGTACATTACACATTGAAAGAAGGAGGATATTTCTTGTTTAATATAGAACATCCAACTTTTACAGCGGGTATTGATGAAGATTGGGTTTATGATGAAAATGGTGAACCTTGTTATTGGGCAATTGATAATTATTATTATCCTGGAGAAAGAAAAACACATTTTCTTGGACATCAAATCATTAAACAGCATCATACATTAACACAAATATTGAATTCATTATTGATGTATGGTTTTGAAATTGAAACTATTGAAGAAGCAATGCCACCAAAAAGCATGATGAATATCCCTGGTATGCGTGATGAAATGCGTAGACCTATGATGCTTTTAGTGAAGGCTAAAAAAATATAAAATATTCAAAGTTATTATTTTTATGACAGAATTTAGAAAAAATGATTTACTTGATGGCACAGATAACAAGGAGGGTATTATATTGTAAAATAAATAGATAATTTTTACATGAAATATAATTGAAAATCTTATAGATAAAAGGGATATGGTAAATAATAAGAAATATAATAACGAATATAATAAATGATGCATAAACTATTAAGGTGATGTCTATGATTTATTCTCAAATGAATCCACTGTTAATAGATCAGCTTATAGTGCTTATTAGCGCAGCGTTTATGGATTATTTTTCAGCAGATGAACAAGAGATTATAGGTGCTTTTCTTACAACGCTGGGAACAGTTATATCTTTTAATAGTTTGTATATTGAAGGGCAAACAACAAATCAGCAAAGTGATAAAAATGAACAAAAAGATGATCAAGACAATACAAATGAAGATAATAATTATGAACTTCTGAAAAAGAGTATCGAAAAAATACAAGAACAAATGAAAAATATAAAGAAAGAAAAAAGTCAATCTCAATAAAGATCGACTTTTTTATTTTATAATCCAGCAGCATTGACACCATATTCAGCTTGAGATTGTGTAAATCCATCATATAATAATTGATCAATGAGTCCATCACGAGAGAAAGCAGAAATTGATAAGTAGCTTTTTGCTTTTTTTGCAGCTTGCTCATTCCAATTTGCGCCACAACGATCTATAGCATACTTTACTTGAGAGCTTGTAAACTCTTCATACTCTAATTGTCCTTGTAATCCTTTTTTAGAAAAAGCAGAGACTGATAAATAGCTTTTTGCTTTTTTTAGAGCCTGTTCATTCCAATTTGCGCCACAATGATCTGCACCATATGTTGCATCACTTGTTGAGAACTTTTCATAGATTAGTTGATCAATTAATCCTTGACGAGAAAAAGCAGAAACTGATAAATAATTTTTTGCTTTCTTAACAGCATTACTTTGGGCAGTTGTCATACTTGAAGAGCTACCTGTTGACGGTTTTTGTGAAGTTGATGAAGAGCTACCAGTTGATGGCTTCTGTGAAGTTGATGAAGAACCACTTGTTGATGGTTTACTTTGTGATGTTCCAGAAGAACTACTAGAAGCTGGTTTGCTTTGTGAAGAATTTGAAGATCCTTGAGTTGTTGGATTCTTTTGACTTGATGAATCTGTACTTTCTTGATTTGTTGAATCTTCACTGTCTTTCTTTTGTTCTGTATTATATGCTGTAAGTGATTCATCAGTTAATTGATTGATTATTACACTTGCAGACTCTCTTTCAATGATGTATCCATACATATTTTGAACACTCTCATCTTCTGAGTTTAGAATATATGATTTAATATCATCTCTTACTTTGCTATCCATATTAAATGTATCTAATTTTAAGATAGCTTCTAATAGGTCATTACATTCTTCACGCTTAGTTTCACGTTTAAAATAGTTGTGTTGTAATGAAAGACTAACAAACTTTTGGCTTTCTTTATCAAAAGACATTTTTATTTCAAAATTATCAGCCTCATAATTAGTATGAATATAAGTTCCATCTGTTCTTTTGGTATATTGAATAGATAATCCATCATTGTTAAGCTCTTTTTCAATATGAGAAGCAGTTTCAATAATTTGACTATATCCCTCAAAATCTTTTTCTAAAGAAGATGTTGAAGAGCTATTCTTTTGACCACAACCAACTAACATTCCCAAACACACTAATAGTAAAAATAATTTTTTCATTTTATTGTCCTCCTTGTATATAAAAATTATAACATATTTTAACACATTATGGGAATTGTTTAGCGAAGATTAGAAAAATATGCCTTATTGAAGAAGAAGTCCTTTTCTGATATGATGAATATATCTTTAAAATAAGGGAGGCTACTTTATGGATATATGGGAAAAGCTATATTTAGCTGCAAAAAAGCAATACCATCCTCAAGAAATTTCACCATTTATATATGCACATCATGTTGTCTGTGCATTAGAAAGTGAAAATGGCGAAATTTATACAGGCTTTTGTATTGAAAGCTGTTGTGGAGTGATGGATTTATGTGCTGAGAGAGTTGCAGCATTGAATATGTATATGAGCAGTGGACAAACTGTTATTAAACGAATGATAACATTTCGAGACAAAGCGCCTTATGGTGAAGAGAGTGGAATGCCATGTGGTGCTTGTAGAGAATTTTTATTACAATTATCTCAATATAATGAAAATATAGAAATTATGGTAGATTATGAAAAAAGGGAAACAGTGACTTTAAGGCAACTGACTCCTTGTTGGTGGGGAAAAGAGAGATATGAGAAGGAGAAAACAATATGATCAAGATGATTGTTGTAGATATGGATGGAACTTTTTTAGATGCACATTCTCAATATAATGTTGAAAGATTTGAGAAGATATATAAAAAACTGAAAGAACGAGGAATACAATTCGTTGTTGCAAGTGGAAATACATATAAGCAATTGCAAGCATTTTTTGAATCTCATAAAGATGAAATGATTTTTATTGCTGAAAATGGAGGATATATTGTTGATAAGAATGAAGATTTATTTGTATCACATATATCAAAAGATGATACTTCTATTATTATTGATACATTAAAAGAAATGCCTGATATTTTAAGTTGGGTATGTACAAAAAATCAATCTTATACTTTGAATAGTCTTTCAGAGGAATATTTTCAGATGTTTTTACCATATTTTCCAGGTGTTAAAAGAATAAGGGATTATCATCTTATTAAGGATGATATTATTAAATTTGCTTTATATCTTCCTTTGAAAAATGTGAAGGAAAGGATTTATGACTTAAGCCAGATAACAAGTCGTTCAGTAAGAGTTGTTGATAGTGGACATTATTGTGTAGATATTATTCCTAATCATATTAATAAGGGAACAGCACTTCAAAGATTAATGGATAAGTATTGCATAAAAGAAGATGAAATTATGGCATTTGGTGATGCTGAGAATGATTTGGAAATGTTGAGAATGGTTAAATATGGATATATTATGGAAAATGCTGATGATGATCTTAAAAAGGAGTTTAAAAGAATTGCACCTCATCATAATGAGCAAGGAGTTCTTACAATATTAGATAAATTTTTAGAAAAAAATGGAGAATAGATTCTAAAAATCCAAATTATAAGCGAAAAATAGAATAAAAAAGCTTTATACAATGAAATATGGGGAATAATCATAGATGATTTTCTTCTTTAATAAAAGTATATGAAAGCTTTATGAGAGTAAGTTTTGTAAATATTGTCATAAATCATGAAATGACATAAAAAAGATTTAAAATTATATTTTTGTATAAATGAATATTTTCTTTTGTATGATTTTTATTGAAAAATATATAGAATTTATTCATTTTTTTTGTTCTTTTCCAATAAAGGTGCCATAATTATTGTAAATTGACATAATTTTAATATTTTTTTAGTTATTTCCCTTGAAAAAGAGATAAAATAAATGTTATTCTTAGAGTGAATGTCAAAGTATAGCAACGCTTTAGGAGGAGTTATCATGAAGTACAGAGAAGAGACAAAACTGAAAGATTCTAGTCTAAAAAAACGCTTAGTGGCTTTTATAATAGCCTTGACAATGATTGTGAATGAATTGCCTTGGTCTATTATTTTGGTACATGCAAAAGATGATGTGGGATCAACACCAACGGTCACTACAACGGTAAAGGTTGATGAAAATAATAAGGATGTTATTCAGTCTGGTGACAAATTCATCATTGCAAATGGTGCAGAGGTAAGAGTCACTATAAGTGTAACGGCTCAAAACTTACAAGGATCGGATGAGCTTAAAGGTGCTTGGTCCTCAGTTAAGTTAGGGTATTTCAATAAAAATAATGAATTTGTTGACGAGAACTTAGGCTATGGTGGTATTACAGCAAGAGTTGTTGAAGATAGTTCTTATTGGAAAGACCTTGATTATGTTGCAACTTTTCCTGATGAAGAAAAGGATGATATATATACAGACTCTACAAAATATTTCCAAGGTGGAGAGCTACGATTAGATTTTGATGCTAGTAAGGAATTTAAAGCAGGTAAAACCTATAGCTATACTGTTGCCATAAAGTTCATGAGTGAAACACAAGAAAATGCTGTTTTTACTTTAAAGACTTACGCAGGATATAAAGACTGGCAAATTGTAAAAGATGATGGAAATATTGAAACAATAACAGATATAGACTATAAGAGTATAGATACTGATGCTTCACAAGCGTATTTTGTTAACAGTAACCTAAGGTGGGATGCAACTGTTAAAATCCTAACAGGTAAAAATAGAGATGAAACTGCTCCTGTTGTTTGGCAAAAATATAATTATCAAGACGTTCTTCTGACAATGGAAAATATCTCTGAAAAATCAACAGCTTACTTTGATGAATTTGAATTTGTATTTAGATTACAATATAATAACGGAATAGATGGTGTCGTTGATGAGCATATGACAGAATGGTTCTATAATCCTGATGATCCAGATAATCCGATAAGAAATGATAATAACTCAGGTGTTGGAGGAGATTACCACTATACTGGAAAATACCTTCATGGAGGACTCTTGATATATGATGTTACAGGGCTTTCTCCTGAAGATTATGATGATGTAGATAAATTAGGAGCACCATTACCATATAGTTATAATACAAATGGTTTTGGATCAGTCAGAATTACAAAGGAACAAGGAGGAACACTCTACTCGAAAGATGCAGTAGAAGGGGATGAAACAAAAAAATCAAAGAAAGAACTTTTGGTTAAAGTTCCTTTTGCGAATTCATTCCAATTTTCAGCAAGTGATGATTTTGTGACAGTACAGAATACTTGGCGTCCTACAGTCTTTTTTGGGACACCACAAGTTTCACTATCAAAAGATACATTAAAACCATTACAATATTTTAGAAAACCGAATGTTGATATGAGTGTTGTTAAGACAGTTCAGTCTGATAAAATGTATGTTGGTAAAGAAGCTTATTATACAATTTCTAAAATTACAAATAAATCTAATTTACCTTTGTTTAACCCAAGTGTTATAGATACTCTTCCTGCTTCATTTGATCTTACTCAACTTGAGTATAAAGTTTCTAAAAATGAAGTAGAAGACTTTGATACATTCCAATTAAGTGAAATTATTGATGTTAATAATCCTATTGAAATAGAAGTAGAAGATCAAACAACCAAAGATAAAAAATGGATTTCATTAGGAAAAGTATTTGAAGAAGATACAGAAAAGAGTTCAGCAAGTCAAAAAGTTTGGAAAATTGCTGATATTCAGTCTATTTTAAGTCAGTATACTGTAAGTGGGGCAACACAAAAATTTACACATAGAATTAAAATAAATTATGCGTTTGATTTTGCTGATTATGAATCAAAGGGTATAAATTTAACAAATGGAGATACAGTTGCTGGGGAATTATATGTTTATGGAATTCCTCAAAAAACAATGACAATTACTAATAACGCAGATTTATATGCTGATTATCGTTATTATACAGAATTCTCTGAAATACATGAGGCTCAATGGAATAAATATGAAGTGGGTCCATATAATTCAAATGTTAATAAAAATGTAGAGGCGCCTCAAGTTTGGTCTGTGACACAAGGATTGTATGATGATGGAACAAACAGAGTAGAGGGAAACCCTACAACAGGAACACTGAATGCTAAAGTTAATGGGTATACAGTAAGATTTGGTGTGGAAAATGAATCATTACTAAAAAATGGTAAAGTAACAATGGAAATTCCACATTCTACAAATATGCCTTCACCATACATAGGATTAAAAGTTGAAACAATAAAGATAACTTCTGATATGTTAGACAAAATGGATCTAAGAGAGGTTGTTATTACAACATATACAGGTGCAAAGTATAAATTTTCAGCAAGTCAAGTTCAACAAATGGTGGATGCTAATGGTGATGTTACATTTAAAGCAGAGCATTGGAATACAGGTGGATCTAATTTAGATAGACCGATTAAGCTAGAAATTTATATTGATCAATTAAATGAAAGTACAACAAAAGTGACTCCAATTACAGATGATCCAGCATTCGTTGAATTTTTAGGGGATTATGAATTCCCTGGAACATTAACAATGAATACAAAAATTGAGTCACAGTACAATGATGGAGAACAAACTGAAGTCAGTCATTCAAGTGCAGGACAATTAACTTTTGCATTGCCAAAAATGACAATTCGCACAGATGGAATTACGGAATCCACAAGTGGATGGACTGAAGGAGATCCAGTAACTGGAACTCTTTATAGACCAACATCAGGATATCGTGTTAAGGTAAGTACAACAGATAGTTCGATTTCACCAGGATATGTGAAAATACAATTACCTGCAACATTTGAAGGTGAAAAGATTCGTATTACAGAAGAATTTTTGAATAATTTAAAAAATGTTGATGGAACAGAAAGCTATACGCAATTAGATATTATTGGAACAAAGAATGAAAAAGTGACATTAAATCCAACACAGTTAGATGGATTAATGAATAGCAAGAACGAACTTGAGATAGATAAAACAGTTTGGTTAGGTGATTCTGCGTGGCAGACTGGAAGCAGAGTTAAAGAAGTTGTTATCTATTTCAACATATACCAAAAGGATAGTAATAATTTTGAAGATGCTTATCTTGAAGTTGTAGGAAAACCTATGCGTGTTGATGGCCATACAGCTACAGGAGTTGTAGGAACAAATTATCCAGCGAGTTCAAGTTCAAACATTAGCAAGAATGATACAGGAACAATTAATGTTCCAAGACCTAATATGACAATTCGTACAGATGCTATTACTGAAACTTCAACTGGATGGACTGAAGGAGATCCAGTCAATGGAACTCTTTATAGACCAACATCAGGATATCGTGTTAAGGTGGGGACATCAGCAAGCTCAATTACACCAGGGTATGTGAAAATACAATTACCTGAACCATTCGAAAGTGAAACAATTCGCATTACCGAAGAATTTTTAAATAATTTGAAAGATTATAATGGTAAAGTGAGTTACACTTCATTAGAAATTGTTGGAACAAAGAATGAAAAAGTGACTCTAACACCAACACAGTTAGATGGACTTATTGATAGCAATAATGATTTAGTTATAGATAAGACAACTTGGTTAGGTAATGCTGCGTGGCAAACAGGAAGCAGAGTCAAAGAAGTGATTATACACTTTGATATGTATCAAAAAGATAGTGGGAATTTTGAAGATTCATATCTTGAAGTTGTAGGTAAACCTATGGCTGTAGATGCTTATTTAAAAGACCAATATAATAATTGGTATTATCAAGGGCATATCGCTACAGGAACTGTTGGAACAGATTACTCTGAATATTCTAATACAAATACAAGTAAATCAGATAATGGAACTATTCACATTCCAAGACCTACTATGACAATTCAAACTGTTGGAATTGAAGAATCAACAAGTGGATGGACTGAGAAAGAAACAGCTATTGGAACTCTTTATGCTTCAACATCAGGATATCGTGTCAAAGTAAGTACAAAGGATTGTGCAGTTTCACCAGGTTATGTTAAATTGCAGTTACCTGCAACATTTGAAGGCGAAAAGATTCGTATTACAGAAGAATTTTTAAATAATTTGAAGGATTATGATGACACAGTCAGCTACACTTCATTAGAAATTATTGGAACCAAGAATGAAAAAGTCACTCTAACACCAACACAATTAGATGGACTTATTGACAGTAATAAAGATTTAGTTATAGATAAGACAACTTGGCAAAGTGATTCTGCGTGGCAAACTGACAGTAGAGTCAAAGAAGTTGTTATATACTTTAATAATTATCGAAAAGATACAAGTAATTTAAATGATGCATACCTTGAAGTTGTAGGAAAGCCAATGAGTATAGGAAATCATGGGGCTACAGGTTATGTTGGAACAAACTATCCTACTGAATATGCTAATAGAAATACAAGTACATATGATCATGGATATGTTAATGTTCAAAGACCAAGTATGACAGTACAAACTGTTGGAATAGCAGACTCTACAAGTGTATGGACTGAAGGAGATCCAGTGACTGGAACACTTAATCAGTCAACATCAGGGTATCGTGTCAAAGTAAGCACAACAACAAGTGCAATTACACCAGGGTTTACTAAAATCAGTTTACCTGCAACTTTTGATAGTGAAAAGATTCGTATTACGGAAGAATTTTTGAACAATTTAAAAGATCATGATGGAAATATAAGTTATACTTCATTGAAAATTATTGGAACAGCCAATGAAACAATTACATTAAATCCAACACAATTAAGCGGTTTTATTGATGGCAATAAAGATTTAGTTATAGATAAGACAACTTGGTTAGGTGATTCTGCATGGACAACAGGAAGTAGAGTCAAAGAGATTGTTATATACTTTGATATGTATCAAAAAGATACAAATAATCTTAATGATGCTTACCTTGAAGTTGTAGGAAAACCAACACGTGTAGGAGATAGTGTGGCTACAGGATATGTTGGAACAAATTATCCTTCTACTGTAGGTACAAATACTAATGTATCAGATAATGGGACTATTAGAGTACCAGAACCAGGATTACAAATAATGTCATATGGTCTTGTTGTAGCTGATACTGGAAGACAAGAAGGTGATCCAGCATTAGGTGTTGTTAATTCAAATAATGTTGGTTACACTTATAGAATAGGATCTTCAACTCAAACAAGAATTGAACCAGGTTATTTACGTGTTGATTTACCAGCTGGTTCAACAACTAATAATAACTTCAAAGCTTCTCAAATTACATTAAGTAAAGATATGTTAAGTCATATGAAGTTAGACAAAGTTGTTATTAAGAGTCTTGATAACCAAACAACTGAATTAAAAGCTACAGATCTAGGTATAACTTGGAATCCAGTTGCTGGAACAGACTATATGAGTTTTACTCAAGATATAGTTATACCTTCAACAGATTGGACAGGAATAGCAAACCAGGTATTTGTTTATTTTGATTATTATGAAGAAAAAACAGGTCCAACCAAAGGTGATAGTGCATACTTAGAAGTTTTAGGAACAGCTTTTACACAAGGAAGATTAACATCACGAGGATATATTTGCACAAATTATCAGGATGCTGGTAATCCATACAATAGAAGTACTTATGATGATGGTCTTTTAGAAATTGAACCAGTTAGTCCGACAATTGATGCATTAGCACATACGACACAAACTGGAGTGAATGTTGTTCATAATATTGATGAACAACATGGTAAGAATATTGTCGTTCCTTCAGATTGGAACACATATTATACATATGATATTGGAAATAAAGCTAAAAATGCTAAAATTTCACAATCTGTTGTTACAATTGATTTAAATAACAAATTGCGTTCACCTTCAAATGAAGTTCATGGTTTCAAGAGTGAGAAATTAGTCATTCCTGCTGATTATTTGACTCGCTTTGGAACAGATGGAGGAATAGCAAAAATTGTTGTTATAGATACATTAGATTCATCATTAACACCTAGATCAATAGAATTGACAATGAAAGATGCAAAAACAGATGATGATGGAAATTATTATTTTG
Organism: uncultured Erysipelotrichaceae bacterium; assembly: GCA_951801965.1. Classification (GTDB taxonomy): domain Bacteria; phylum Bacillota_I; class Bacilli_A; order Erysipelotrichales; family Coprobacillaceae; genus CATOPA01. The sequence continues at coordinate 12,657 of CATOPA010000025.1, forward strand.
ATGCAGCAGTATGGGAAGCCAAAGGAATTCAATATCCTAAAACATTTGAATTACACTTTAATAGTTTCTTAAATGATATTACAGCAGAAAATGATAACTTATTAAGAATTTCACTTTATGGTCAAACAGATTGGTATACATATACTAAGAATGATAATCCAGCAGATAAACATTCTTCTGGTAGATGGGATAAATTATCAACTCATGCAACTTTTGAATCAAAAGGTGAAACAACAAAGAATTCAGCAGAAAGTGATGCTACACAAGATGTTCCAATTCCAAAAACATCATTAAGTATTGATTATCAGGATTATTATGAACATCAACAAGGATCTGAAGTCAATGGTATGCAATCAATTGAGTCAACAGATTCGGTAGCTCTTGTAGATGGTCAAAGAAGTTATCAAGTGACACCTTATGAAAGAACTTTTACACAACGCTATTCTTTATACCAAGATAGTATATCAACAGCAGATAGTTTCTTTAGTAAGATAGATATTCCACTTAATTCTTCTTCAGCAAGTAGTGAAGCAAAACGTGGTTTCCATGCTCAAAGTATTGTTGTTAAACCAGCGTTGTTTAATGATTCATTATTTAAGAATTTTAAAATGACAATCGTTGATGCTAACGATACGAGTCGCAAGATAACTATAACTGCAACATCAGCAACATCATTTGATGTCGTAGATGTTAGTGGAAATAAAACAGTATTAACTTTAGATACTGAAAATTTAGAACTTAAAAACTCTTATTGGGAAAGTTTAGGTATTGAAGCAGTAGGTCAAGTTTATTTTGAAGGAACAGACTTTAAGTCAAGATTGAAGAATAATGATGGTGATATTTTCATTACTGGATTTAGTGATTCAAATTTTGCTGATGGGTCAAATACAGGTGGTCACAATGATATTACAAGAACATCTGCTGATACATATTTAAGAAATTTAAGTATGAAAGATCCAAGCAATAATGAATATCCTTTCGTTGCAAGAAGAACAGATGAAGGACGTCATTTAGTCAGCAAGATGTACTTTGACTTACAATTAGAAACAGGATTTATTACTGCAAAAGATGGAGATATCCGTTATAGACAAACTGGAATATCTCAAGAGCATGTACGTAAAGACTATGCAGGTCCAGGAAATAGTAATGGCTATAACTATACAAATTATACAGATATCGCATCGATAGAAGTGGGATATAAATCGTTAGTAAGTATTTCAGCAGATTTTAGGCAATATTTGTATGATTATCAAAATCAAAGCTCTTTAACAATGCCAAATAACTCAACAAATGGACATTATGCCGATTCGGATGCAGATCTTAATGCAAACTATGCACCTGATCAGCCAATAAAAGAATCACCAGTTGATACAGATAACAAACGTTATGTAAAAAAATATGCGTACAATACAAAAACTGATTTGGAAATAACAGTGAATTTACCAGCTCAACAAGGATATGAAGCATATTATTTGAAGATTGATCCAAGAGCAGTCATAGGAGAAAATGGTCAGCAATTTATTTCTAAAATTGAATTCTTTAGAAAAGATGGAACATCATTTAGTGTAAATGGTAGTGATTTAGTAAAGAATGCAGCAAAATGGAATGCTGATCCTAGTGATAAGACATGGTATCGTGTAAACTTATTAACTCTTGATGATAGTCACCGTTTTGACACTGCGGATATTTATAAAGATGTTAATGCTACAAATCCATATTATCGTTTACCTAGTGAAAAAATGGATGAAGAAAAAGTCGTTACTCATGCAGTATTTACAATCAAAATGAATCAAAAAGAAAGCTTTGATGGTTCTACTGCAGCAATGCCTGATTTTGGAAACTGGGTAGAAGATACAACTGATATGGCTGATCAGCACATGTTTGAATTCGTTGGTCGTGCTAATAAAACAGGAACATTAAGTCCAACAGCAACAGCTAAGTTGACTATTGGTGATCGTGAAATTAATGCACAAGGTGATCAAAATGCACGAAGATCTACAGATGGAAAAGATATCAAAACAGCAAAATCATCATGGTCTTTAGAAAACCATTATAGACAATATTATTCAGTTAGACATTCTGATTATTATGGAAATGTTTGGTATACTTGGCATTATAACTTGCTTTCTTATACAGCGGCAGATTTATATAGTACATCTACTATTTATGTAACAGAAAGAAGTTCAATAGATACAAAACATGGTATTGAAGATAGCTTGTATCATAGAAAATCATACAATTCTTATCCAGTGACTCATGATGCTGAGTATACAACTGCTAACAGAAAAGTAGATTATATATATGGTAGAGAACGTCCTTATAACATCACAATGATGAGACGTGCAAATCCAGGTAGTCATAGTGGCTATGATACAACAGCATATGAATCATACATTGATCATGCATATTTTACAGATACAATGCCACCTCTTAAAGGAGAGTTTACAGCAGAATATGGATATCAAGGATTTAGACCAACAAAGATTTTATTAAAACAAGACCTATTAAAAGTTGCAAAGACTTTCAAGGTCACTTTGAAAGATGGAACGGAATATATCTATACATATGATATCATTAAAAATGCTGAAACAGTTACAGAAGGTGGAATAGATTACTATCGTATCAATGTGTATTATGATGATGATCCAAACATGGAAACAGCAATTACAAATAAAAGAGATACTGATATTGTTTTACATGGTGATTCAACAGATAACAATTATATTACACAATTGGATATCGAAGTAGAAAATATAAATGGTGATGGAGATTTCGCGAGTGAAACTCATGGTCTTGCAAGAGATACATATTTTGAAAATACTGCAGATCAAAAACTCATCCGTTTATATGGAAATGTTAATGTTGTTAATGGAAAAGAAGCGAATGGAACTTATGATGGAGTTAATAGAGTTCAGTCATTTATTAAAAATGATGGAGGATCTCAAGCTGCATTAGGTACTGGTGTATGGAGTTCTCATAGTCCAAGACCAGCTATGATGAAAGCTTTCCAGATCCCATTAGAAGCAAGTTCAACATTAGCAAGTTTAGAAACAGGTAAATTATGGGATTATGAAATCAATAAGGAAAATGGCACAGAAGTTGGAAACAAACCAGATGTTGCATATTATTCTTTGAATTTCAAAAATGAAGGAGAAACAGATTTAACAGCTCCAGGTGATACAGAAAAATATGATGAAGCAACAATCAGTAAAATCGACTTTACACAAAGCTTACCAAGTGATTTTAGATTAACAAAAATTACAATTCCAAAAGAATTGTTCAAAGGAGATAAATTTAAAGTATCTACGTTTGTTGTTAATGATGGTACAGCGAATGTAAATGTTGAAGGAAAGTTTGTATTAAATGGAGATAATTATGAATTAGATTTAGCAAAATTATTTAAAGATGGTACACTCACAAGAACAACAACTACTGATAGTACAATGGTAGCTGAAAAAATAATATCATTTAGAGGTGTTTATGAAGTCACTAAGAATGATATTACTGATTTGTCAAATTATTTGACAGCTGGAAAAGAATTATTAGATGGAAAAGATGATTTACAATTTGAAGGTGTGTGGGTTGATAGAACACAAGAAGCTATTGATAATAATGTTTATGATGACACTTCAACACCAACTGTTGGAAAAGTTGCATATGACTATTATAGCAATGAAAGATTCCCAGCACGTACATTGAAATTCTCAACAGCACAATTTGGTACAACAGACCAGATTATTGAAAAGAACAATTTAATAGATCAAGTGATTTATAATCGTGTTTCTGGATTGGAAATGAGTCAACAAAGAGGAACAAAAATTCAAGTTTTAGATGAAAATGGTGATCCTATTGATAGAAATACTCTAGCTTATGATGAATATTATGAAGCAGAAGAAAATCATTCATTAGTAAAGACACCAGTTGCGAATGGAATGTTATATCCAGATGATCGTATCGAACATCTCATTACAATTTCATCACCAGGAACTATTGATGAAGATATACCTTTGAAAAATCCAGTCTTACGATTTACAGCTCCAAAAGGAACAAGAATTGTTGGATGGAAATTTGTAGGTTCTTCAGATAAAGATAATGATACAGTCAGTGAAGATCATAAGATTTTAGATAGCAGTGATTTAGAAGCAACTGCATATACATCTACTTCTGTTGATGATGTTAATCAAACATCAGCGATATTAGATTCAGCTAAAATATATGATTTGGATGATACTAAGAATAAAACAAATTATAAGGATTTGGTCATTAAACCAAAAGGAGATCATTATCTTGCTGTTAATGGTTCATATCAAGTCATTGTTTATTTAGAAATGGTTAATGAATATGATGATTTAGCCTTTGAAGGACAATCAACAACAGAAAACATTTATGCTTCAGCTCAATATCGTCACAATTATGCAAGCTACTTTGTTTTCAATCGTAGCAGTACATCTAGCAATGTCAGATATGGACACGATATTACTGGTACATTAAATACAACAGCATTGACTCGTACACCTATAGTTGATGCTAATCGCGATAAAGTGAGTGAACTTGGAGTGAGTGGAACAAGTACATTAACTTACTTTAAAGATACGCAAAAACCAAGTATTAATATTACATATGCGAGTGGAGAACCAACAGATTACGCAAATGTAAAATTAGAAATAGGAAACATTGCAAACTATCCTCGACATGCACAAAAAAATCAAGTGCTTGATATTAATTTCGTAAAAGAAACAGGCAAAGGAACTGGAAAACGATATTTCTATCTTACAGAAAGACCAGTGATTAAATATGTTGTTTCAGATAGCGAAAAAGGCAAGGATGGTGTTTATGCAGAAACAATTGATGGTGTAACTCGTTATTACCGTCTAGCAAAAATTTATTATAAGACAACTTCAGGAAGTTTGGATCAGCCATCAAGTATTCAAGGAGTGACTCAAGGATGGACAGAGCTTTCACAGAGTGCTTTAACAGATCCAGCAGCTGAACGAGCATTCTTAGAAACTATTCAACAAATAAGAATCGTTTATGAAGATGTTCCAGCATTCTTAAATGATGATGGAAATACATTAGTTGTTATGGATAATGTTATTCTTAATGGATATGCAGAACACCAAGAAGAAAGAACAGATGTAGAACATACAGCTAATCAAAACTATAGTACAATGCAAATCAATGCAGATGAATCATTTATTCATGTTCATGAAGACGATCCATTATTAGAAACTCTTGCATACAGAGATCATGTAGCGACAAAAGAGGTTTATCGTACAAGACCTAGATTGGAAATAGAATTACAAGCATTTGATAGTGAAGAAGAAGCAAATGCTAAATATATAGAAAATCCAAGTCATATGAAAATGGGATATCGACCAGGGGAGAGCTTCTGGTATAAGATGGTTGTCAAAAATGTTCAAAACAATTATAGTACTCCTGGTAATGGGGCACTCTTGAATCCAATTATTTATGACAAAGTTCCAAGTGAATATTTAGATTTTGATGGTAAAGAAAAAGGAAATTATAAAGTTTACTTATATAATGGTGATGAAGATACACCAACTGATTTAACAGATCAGCTTTATGATAGCAATGCTATTACATCAACAAAGATTCAAGCTGAAGATATTGGTGGAAGCCAAAAGCTGCAATATGTAGATACAGCTGAAGGTGATGCTAAACCAACAGATACAGTAAATAATCCAACATTTAATCCAAGTGATCCAAGCAAATCTACTATTGAGTTTACAGTATACAAATTTGATTTTGGTAAAATCAATATGGATTTAGAAGGTGGATACCGCTTAGAAATTATTTATGAAGTTCAAGCACATGAAGATCATCTTCCAGTTATTCAATGGATTTCAGATACAAAACTAGCTATAAATGGTAAGAATGCTTATTTACCACGTTTTGGAGAATATTCAAATGACAACTGGGCTAAGTTATATATGGATCAAAATGATGTTAAAAATAAAATGATGGATATGGATAACCTCATTCATGAGTTTGGTGTTACAGGTGATTTGAATAATGGAACTGACCCATTAGAATTCTTGAATGGTACAGTAACATATCTTCCAGGAGCTTCAACAAATAAAAAAGCAACAGGTAACTGGGCACATACAACTTCTGATCAAACAAATAAATTCTTTGGAGATAACATTAATTCTTCATTGAAACAAAAAGTAACAATCGGAATGGCAAATGCAGATGACAGCGGAAATTATAGATATGATATGCCTTCAACAGATGCAGTTTATGCTATTTATAATAGCTCTGCAAGTACTTATGGAACAACATTTGGAAGACAGTTAAGTAGACCTCGTAGTTATTACACATATTTAACATCAGGACGTGTAACAGATACGACAACATTAGTAGATTCAACTGATGATACAGATAATTGGTTAGATGCATTTGAAGATGAAACACAACAAAATATTGTATGGGCACAACATAATCTGCATCTTCAAAAATCATGGCTAGCAAGTGCAACAGAAATGGTGAGCGATACTGGTGCAAAGTACTATGATAACGGTAGTGATATTACAAATAAACGTTTAGCAAACCATGGCAGTGGTGGATACTATGATGCTAATTATGAATCAGTTGTATTAGAAGATAACCATACACCAGCACTAGAATATACTGAAACATATACATCTCGTTTATATGCTTCTAACTATGGTGACTGGGATGTAAATGGTACAGAATTTATTTATGTATTCCCTAAAGGAGCAAGACCTAACTTTAATGATGATGGAACATTAGATATTAAAGGTTACCTTTATGATGGGAAAACGAAAACATCCGTTCAACATTTGAATCACAATTCTACAGAAATGACAAATGCTAGTGAATGGAAACAATTTAATTCAAAGGATTATGAAAGTAGAATTGAATATGAAATTCTTCAAAATCCTGATGAAATGAAAGATAGTGATAAAGCTGTATTGCCATCAAGCAGTATCGTAGATGTTCGAAGAAACAAGAACGGAAAAGAAGATCGCTATGATATTGGAGAAGTAGATGGATGCTGGGTAATTAAAATTACAGCACATGCTACACTTGGAAAATGGTTTAATCGAGGAGAAATACCTGGATATATTATGGCTTTAGATGTTCCATCAGTTATCTATCAAGATACAATGGATGGATATTGGTATGATCGTCTATATGTATCTCCAGTAGATACAAAAGAAAATTCATATTGTCAAATTTATGATACAGATTATCAATTATCAAAAGTTTATAGTGGTGTTGATGCAAAAGAGCATTTTGATATTGATATTGGTGGTATGAATGATTACTTTAGATGTACTTATACAAATGGAGCTAAAC
>CATOPA010000026.1 GCA_951801965.1 uncultured Erysipelotrichaceae bacterium
ATACTGAACACCCCATTTCTATATAATATAGGGGGACAAACATATTATAACATATATTTGCTTTAAGTAAACAGCATCTCTTATAAAGTCTATCCCTCTACTATATATATACAAATAAAAAAGCACATTTACTTTTTTTGTAAACTTAAAAATATAAAAAAAGAAGTTGAACGAATCAACTTTTCGTTACAGCTTCCTTTCACTATTTCAAATATTCAATTAAAAATTCATATGTCTTTTGAACAAGGAACTCTCTTGGTTCTTGAGAGCCACTACCATCAGCAGCATCAAAAACATGATCAGCATTTTTTACATGAATAACTCTTATATCTGTTGCAGATTGAATAACTGCATTTGTTGTCTCTTTGCTGACATAGTCATCAAATTCATCTATAGCAATCATTAAATGTCCTTGATACTTCCCAATGTTTTCTAATGGTCTGCTTTTCTCATTTTCTTCAAAGAAACGAAGTGAACAATCCACATATGGTTCGCCCCATAATGTAAACGTAGATTGACCTTTTTGTTTGGCCTCATTATACATTTCTTGAACAGCCTTTTCACCACCCATGAAATCATAGAGACCACTTAAACCATCATTAGCAGCTGGTGCCCATAAAGCTGCTACATCTACTTTATCATCAATATAAAGCGATGTTATTCTTCCACCCATACTATGTCCTACCATACCAATTTTACCAATAGAGTACTTTTCCTTCATAAATGCAATAATACTATCAAGATCATCACTCATATTTGTTAAATCATACGCTGTATAATCTTCTTGGCTTTCTCCATTTCCAGGAAAATCTATACGAATAGAAGCAATTCCACTTTCAGCTAGTTTTTTAGCAAGTGGTTCAAAATTTGCACATCCCTCTCTATCACCAACAAAACCATGTGACATCACAACCAAAGGCATTTCTTCACTTGTTTCTTGAGGGACAACCATCGTTGCATAAATATCAGTATTTCTTTTAGACTTTATTGTTATATTTTCACTAGAAACGCTTTGCTTTGCTTTTTGTTCTTCTTTTGTTTGAGAACATCCTACTAAAAGAAGTGCTGATAAGATTCCCAAAGTCAATAATTTTTTCATCCATTTTTCTCTACTTTCTTATATATTATAAATCCTCACCTTGTGTTTGAATGATATTTTGATACCAGTCATAAGAATCCTTTGTATATCTTTTCAAATCACCACTACCATCATCATTCTTATCAACATATATAAATCCATAACGTTTTTTCATCTCACCAGTTGTTGCACTGACCAAATCAATAGGTCCCCACATCAAATAACCAAAGCATTCAACATGATCTTCAATAACTGCCTTTTTCAATTCACTTAAATGTGCTTTTAAATAATCAATACGATATTCATCATGAATCTTGCCCTCAACCATTTCATCGACAGCTCCAATTCCATTTTCAGTAACCATGATAGGTAATCCATACTTACGATAAGTATAATTTAATAAATATCTTAATCCCACAGGGTCAATTGCCCATCCCCACTTGCTTTGTTGAAGATAAGGGTTCTGACTACCTCCCCATAATGTTTCACTTTCATCATTATCACTTTTTGCGACTTCTGTTGAATAATAATTCATTCCAATGAAATCTAAAGTTCCTTCTTTGAAGGCTATTTCATCCTCTGGTGTCACTTCTATATGAATCTGATAATCTTCATATTCTTTTAATTTATATTTTGGAAAGCATCCATTACACATAGCATCTATTTGATAAAAGTCTCTATCCATAGCCTTAAATGCTTTCATTACATTATCAGGATGGCAATCTTTAGGATATACTGGTGTGATTCCAAAAACACAACCCACTTGATTATTTTTATCAATATCTCTAATAAGTTTTGTTGCTTTGACTCCTGCAAGCGTCATATTATAACCTATTTTTGCAAGAACTTCTTTTTTGTTTCCCTCAATTTCACTATACTTAATTCCTGCAATGATATAAGTAAAAATATCTGATGCTTCACTTTGAGGATCAATATGATTCATTTCATTAAATGTAACCCAATATTTAACTAACCCCTTATAAGCTTCCACAACTGTTTTTACATATTTCAAATAGAATTCAATGACTTGTGGATTTAACCATGTCTGATATTCTCTGACTAAAGTCACAGGCATTTCAAAATGATAAAGAGTGACAATAGGTTCTATGCCATGCTTAATAAGTTCTAAAATCACTTGTCTATAATGTTCAATACCTAATTGATTTGGTTGCTCTTCATCTCCTCTTGGATAAATTCTAGACCAATCAATAGATATTCTTAAAGCTTTAAATCCCATTTTTGCAAATAAAGCAATATCTTCTTTGTAAGTATGATAAAAATCAATAGCTTCATGAGAAGGATAGCTCTTATCCTTCTCAATTGTCATTGTAAATTGTCTTGGAACTTCATAGCTTCCTGATGTTGCATAATCCATAATAGCTGGACCTTTGCCATCTTCTTGCCAAGCTCCTTCACATTGGTGTGCAGCTATACTCCCACCCCATAAAAAATCTTTTGGTAACTTTGTCATTTATTCTTCACCTACTTATTTTTCTTCATCAAGCTCTTTTTGATATTGTTGTTTATCTGCCATTCTAAAGAATGGATAATAAACAAGAACTGAAATCACAACAACCAAGAATGCCCAAACTGTTGTTGAAATAGCTCCACCTGTCATTAAGAATCCAATCACAACTGGTGGTGTTGTCCATGGCACCATAGAAACAGTTGGCATAGCAATAATTCCTGATGTCATTAATGTAAATGTTGTAAATGCTAAGATTCCTGGTAATAAAACAAATGGAATCAAGAAAATTGGGTTAAAACAGATTGGTGTACCAAAGATAATTGGTTCATTGATATTAAAGATTCCTGGACCTATTGACATTCTTCCTAAAGTTTTAAAGTATTTACTCTTTGCAATAAATGACATTAAAATCATTAATCCAATAGTTGCTCCTGTTCCTCCAGCCCAAATCAAAGTATCAGTTCCATAAGTTGCTGGGAAAAGTGGAGATCCTCCAGCAGCAATAGCTGCTTCATTAGCAACACCATTTGCAAGAACAAACGGATAAGCTACATCACAAATAACGGCACTATTAATACCACAGAAGAAAACAAGCCCCATTAAACTATGATATAAAGCATAACCCCAAGGTGTATTTAATAAATGTGAAATTGGTGACATCAATGTTGTCATAAATGTATTGATATTAAACTTAAAGATAATAGCAATCACTCCAAAAATTGTTAACACAACAGTCGCTGGTATTAAAGAAGAAAATGATTGACTGACTGCTGGTGGTACACCTTCAGGCATTTTAATAACCCAGTTCTTTTCTTCAAATAAAGCAAGAATCCTTACTGTCACATAACCAACAACAATAGCTGTTAATAAACCAGAAGTTCCAAAACCACCAACATTAATTCCTGCTTCAATATCATATTGAGTTAAAGCAAATGTCCCTAATGATGTTACAACACTTGTATAACGATTAGAATGAAAAGCTTCAGCTCCATAATATCCCATTGCTCCTGCAACAAACAATGCTAAGATTCCTGTTGTACATGCATTCACTGCATTAAAGAAAGGCGCAGCTGGTGCTAAGACATTAGCAATTGGTTCATAAGGAATATTTGATAAAAGAATAGAAATACTTCCAATAATTAAGAGTGCCATTGATGCACACATAGCATTACGTATAATTGTTAATGTACGATTTGATCCTACTTTTAATGCATAAGGCATTATTTTTGCTTCAAGAAAACTTGATAACTTATCCATTTTGATTTCCTCCATATTTAATGATTCGATTTTATTTAATGTTTGTAAAAGAATATGTTCTCCATCCATTTTGCCATAATCCTTTCGGCCGATAAGAAAGACTCTGGTTTGTGATGGTAAAGCCATTTGAGAAATTCTATCATATTCATAGACAAGCTGTGGAGCAACCAAAACAACATCTGCTTTTGAAATATATTGTTGAAGTTGAGTAATACTTGTTGCCGCAATTACACAATCCACTTGATATTTCTTTGCTGCATTTCTCATGCTTTTTACCAAAATGCTTGATGATGCTCCTGCACTGCAACATAATAGAATTTTTTTCATTTTCCTTTTACCTACTTTCATTATATATTTTTTAAAAAATACTTAAATCGAATCGTTTTCCTTTTCAAAGAGGAAATTCATTATCCAAACAAGGTATCTATATCATTCTCCTTTTGTTCTTCAGCAATCTTTGAAAGAATGTGTTTTAAATGATTCAATGTTGGATTTTTTTCTAAACTTTGCATAGCTTTCTTATCAAAAACTAATGATGATAATGTCTCATGAAGTAATCCAAGAGCTTCTTTTGAATCTTTTTGTATGCTTAATAAGAATATATATTTGATGTTTTGTTTATACCATCTTACTGGTTTTTTCAATATTCCAACAGCAACAAATGTTTCATCTGTTATAGGTTTCATTGGATGAGGTAATGCAATCGCATTACCAAATTCAGTTACAGAATAATGTTCTCTTTTTAAAATTTGTTCCTCAAAATTCTCTGGAACTTTTTTTAATTGTGATATTCTTTGACACATTTCATGAATCAATTCTTCTTTTGTTTTTCCTTTCAAATCATCATAAAATAAATCCTGATCAAAGTATTGATCAATAAATGACATTGTTTCACTTTGTTCCAAAAAGGCCTCACTTAAAGAAATCATATCCTCATCATTTAAAAAATATTGAACATGAATAGCTGGTATTTCTGTTGGAAAAGGGATTGGGACTGTACTTAAGATAAAATCATAAGCCCTTTGATCAATATTTGACAATTCATAAAGCTCTGTAACATAGATACTTTGAATACAGTCTTTAAATTTCTGTCTAATTTTATATTGAAGAATTTGTGAACTTCCCATACCACTTGCACAAATAATAATAATATTCTTTTTTGGTCCTTGTTGCTGGTAGCGTTCGATTGCTAAAGCAAAATGAAGGGCAATATAACCAATTTCATTTTCACTCATTGTTTTTTGATAACGTTTTTCTATAACATTAGCTGTTAAAACACCCATTTCAAAAGCAACTGGACTTTCTATTTTGATTTGTTCTAATAATGGATTTTGAATAACCATATCGTATTTTAGTCTATTTAACATAGGTTGAATATGCAAAGCTAATGCTGTTTGTAAATCTAAATCTGCAGAAAAATCAATCTGATATTTGTCTTGAATATCCTTAATCACTTGTTGAATCAATTCTTCATAGTCTGTATTCATAAATAGTGTATTAGAATTGTACTGAACTACCTTTTTTCCAGATAAATGTAAGGCAATATAATATATTTCTACTTCTGGAAATTCTACATGAAACTCATTATTAAGCTGTGTTGCTATCATATTTGCAATTTCATATTCTCTACTTTCTTTGATATGAACATCATACTCATAAGTTGTTTGTTTTGGTTTTTCTTGTAATCTCATGATAGCTATCATAAGATGGATAACTAAGTTTTGAAATCCTATATCTGTAAGTTTAAAACTTTCTGATACCATAATATTATATAATATATTCGCAATCTTCTCTTGTTGCTTTGTTGTCTTTGTCTGTGATAAAAAGATATCATCATTTCCGTTTGTATGAAAAAAATACTGAGAAATACAAGAACGTTTATGAAACTCACTGCCTGTTATCTTTAGCCCATAAGCTGGTTTTGTTTCTAAATCAAGATGAAAGAATTGAAGCTTTTCCCTTACTTCTTTTAAATCATTACTTAGTGTTGAACGACTTACAAAAATCTTCTCACAAATATCATCTATTTTTATATAATCATTTTGTGTTAAAAACATACGTATTAAATAATGAACACGATCTTGTGGATAAATAGGAATCAACATTTGATTCTCAGATTCTTCTTTCATCATTTTCTCTAAAAATTGATAATATTTTTCCTCATCATTAATTAATAAAGAATATCCAACAGCATGTTTAGAAATAACTTCTATTCCATATTTCCCTAATTCTTTCTTATACTCTTTTAAGTCATTTCTTAATGTTCTCACAGTAATTCCTAACTTTTCACTTAACTGTGGACCTGTCATAGGTTCGTTTGTTTGACTTAATATTCTCATCATCTTAATCATTCTTTTTTGTTCCATATTTACCACCCTCTCCATTATATAATATATTATTTTTTATCTTCATACAAAAAATTTCCTCTTTCAATAAAGAAATTCTCACACTTTCTTCCTTCTTTCATATGCTAGTGTAGATGTTGTTTTTGAAATTTAACGATCAAATGACAATTTGCCATATACTCCTCCAAATCATTTTTAAAAACAACATCTTTTATTATTTAAAAAATTTCTAATTGAGAAAATGAATTTCTTATTGAGAAAATAATGAATGTTTCATTTTATTTGATATATACTATGTACTATAAAAAGGAGGAATCAATATGACACATATTTTAAAACTTTTTACTTATATTCTTAAACATTCCTCTGGATTAGACACAGTTGAATATTTAAGTAATGTCCATCACCAAGATAACTATATAGAAAAAAAACATGATGATTTCTAAAATCATTATGTTTTTATTTTTCTTCTAAAATATCAATCACTTTTTCTAATGAATCAATAATTTTTGTTGTCATCTCTTCAAACTCTAATTCAGGATATTTCATATCAGGAACACAAATGACATCAATATGTCCTTTATATGCTGCTTGAATTCCTGCTTCACTATCTTCTAAAACAAGTGCTTCACTTGGCTTTACACCTAACTTTTGACATGCTGTTAAGAAAATTTCTGGATCTGGTTTTCCTTTTGATACTTCGTCTCCACAAATACTATCATCAAAATATTGCGAAATACCAGCATTTTTTAAAATTTCATCAACACGTTGTCGTCCACTTGAAGTTGCTACAATTGTTTTATAATTGTTTTCTTTTAAATACTTTAATAGCATATCTAAGCCTTGTTTTTTTGGTACATGATTTCTTAAACTTTCATCTATCCAAACATGTACATCATCCCAGACTTCATCCATTGGAAAATCATCTCCATAATGATCAATAAAAACTTGACAAATTCCCACTTTATTTTTCCCTAAGCAATCTTTATATAACTCCTCTGTAAAATCATCATGACCCAACATATGAAGCTTTCTCACATACTCATTATAAGTGACCCTCTCACTATCAATCATTAAACCATCCATATCAAAGATGACTGCTTTTTTCATTTTCATCAACCTCTCTTTACTGACTATTATACAATTTTATTGAAATCTATCAATATGATTTGACTTTATTTTGTGCAACTTATCTATATACTTTATAAAGTGAAAAACTCCATTAAAGGAGTTTCCTTATTAAAATCTTTTTAATATATTACTGACTTCTGTTGATATTTATTATCAATATATATAAAAGAGCTTCCTTTTCATTTTATACTTTTTGTTTCTTTGTATAAACAACTTTAATAACATATAATAAAATCATTGTAAACACCAATAATGCAATGATAACTTGAACCGCCTTTTCATTTCCTTTGTAAAAACCAAGCATCATGTATTGAGGTATCTTTATGCATATAGCTAGTATTCCAAAAGTACAAAGATCAATGATTTCTTTTTTTAAATCCTTCTTTACAAAATATTCAAAACAAACAACAAGTAAATAAATAACAACTACAATCATAGATATGTTTTGTACTCGTACTAATTCACTTCCTATTAATCTCATAGGTAATGTATTAGCTGAAACACCATTTGGAAATAATTCTCCATATACTGTAAACAATGTAGAATTATAAATAGTCACACATACATAATATGTCCATACCAACACAAAAATACATTGAAGAATTCTCTTCACTACAGAAAAACTTAATTTTAACTTTTCATTCATCATAATCTCTCCTTTATGCATTTTATAACATACTCAGTCAAAATAATTTTACTCTTTATAGTTGAATATGTTTATCTGCATATTTTAATAATGATAAATCATGTGTCACCAAAATAATTGTTTTCCCTTGATTTTGAAGTTCTTTAATAATATTCATAACTATTTCTTTATTATTATCATCTAATGAACCAGTTGGTTCATCAGCAAGCACCAATTCACATGGTTTTAACATTAATCTTGCAAGAGCAACTCTTTGTTGTTCTCCTCCAGATAATTGATATATTTTTTTATTCTCATATCCTGTTAATCCAACTTTTTCAAGAGACTCGGTAATCATTTTTTTCTTTTCGCCTTTCACATATTCTAAGGCAATCATAAGATTATCATTTACTGTTTCATTTTCTATCAGAGCATAGTTTTGAAAAAGATAACCTATTTTTTCTCTTAACAATTTCTCTGCCTTTTTAGAAAATGGTTTAACATTTGTAGTCCCAAACATTTCTAATGTTCCACTATCAGGCTTATCTAGTAGTCCTATCATATTCAACAATGTTGATTTCCCACAACCAGAAGATCCTGTAATAATAGTCAGCGTATTTTCTTCAATCACAGCAGAAAAATCTTGGAAAACAACTTTACTATGGTAGGATTTACATATGTTTTTTAATATAATATCACTCATCTTTACAGTTCTCCTTTCAATATGTTTTGCATATGCTTCTTTTCATAAATTTTTAATGAAATATAATGATATAATGCTTCAATAATAATAATGACAAGCAAGCAGTAAAAAGCATCATTCAAACGAACATCCAAACGTGTCAATCCTATAAAAACAGCTATATAACTTATAAAATTACATATAATCAATGTTGCATATCGTTTGATTTGAGAATATCCCATCATATATAAAACTGATAAACGTTTTGCTTCTTCATTAATATAGATACAAAATGTTTGTATCATAATCACAAAAGAAATAAAGAAATACATAATTAAAATAAAGCCCATTTCTATCAAGTTTTTTTCTAATAATATTGTATAAAATTCCATCTTATATTGAGAACTTGTTATACTTAATTCATTATGATCACTTCTACTCACTTGATATATTTTTTCTTGAACATCCTTTGCATTATCACCTTTAAATCTTAAACTCATAATCTGAATATCCGTTGAATCTTCTGTAGAAACCATAATCATTGGATTGGTTAAATAGAATGGATCTTCAAACTTATAGTTATAGACCTTACCGTAGTTTTGAATATAGATAATCTCTTTTAGTGAAAGCTGATACGAAGATAAATCTTTATCTTTATATTCTAAAGGAATCAATGCATTTTTATAAGTTAGTGAATCAACATCTATATCATTTCCATATTCATCCTTTAAAGATAAACCTGCAATAACTTTTTTATTTGCACTTATAAATGGATATTTATAAAGATTATCATAATAACCATTTTCTTTTGCTGAAGCAACTGTTATATCATTCATAACAGAATTCCAATAAAATGAATTAAATTCTATATAATCTTCTGTCTGAATAAAATGTTTATATATTCTTCGATCATCTGTTGGTATCGAAGATAAATAGTAATAATTATGTGCATCATCTTTCATATGTAAAGCTGCAATATAATTCTTAAAATAAGGTAAAGATGTATGTAATGCATCTAAAAATGGAACAATCATTAATAAAACAATAATCACTTTCATTACCATTTGAACAAATAGTAATCTATTTAATTGTATTTGACTATGAAGATATTTCATACTGCTTATCATTTGAACAAATATCACTGCAAAAATAAAAATGACAAAAAGAATAACAAAACAATACAATGATGAAACAATCACTTGTTCAAACAAAACAATAGATAAATCATTAATCTCTTTACAAAAACAATAAAAGAAAAATAACGAACTTAAACTAAAAGCTATGAAAACAGAGAAAAGTAATACACCAAATTCTTTGAAAATAATTCTTATAGAAGAAATTCCCATCATTTTCTCTATCATATATTTTCTATTATTTTTGACAATCAATGAGACCAAAATAGCCAGCATAGATAATGCCATCAATCCAACGATTTTTAAAGAATGACTTTGAATAACACTTTTATCTGGAGAAATAGATCCTAATGTATCCATATCCATCGTTTCTATAAGAATTTGAGAATTTACTCCTTGAAGCTTTTCAATAAAATCATAGAATTCTTGTTGATCATTAGCGTAGACTTGCATAAATATCTGAGGATTATCTATTTTTATCATTTCTTTAATATAAGCAAAATTTCTAAATCGAAAAATTGAACCTGATTGAATAAAAAGAGAATTGTCTAATATACGAACATATCCTGAACTTTGTGAGTCTATTTCAGTGGAATAGTATTTCTTTAAATGAGTATTAGAAAAATCAATATCCTCTTTCTTATCTATATGAAATCCATTCAAAATATTTTTATTTTTAGAATAAATCATCTTTTCATCATAGTTCAATTCTCCATCTTCATTTTTCATTGAATGAGCAATCAATAATGATAGATCTTTTTCATCTGCAAGTTGAATAAGTGAATCATATAACTCATTCATATCATCTTTTTGAAAGTTTATTATTATATAAAATGCCTTCTTATGAAGATTTTCTTCTAAAACAATATTCTCTGAAAACACACGTGTACCTTGATTAATATTAATTTGATCATAAGAAAAATACATTAAACAATATGATAGTAAAACTATCATAAGAACACAAATTTTTTTCATCAAAACACCCCCCCCTTTTTTTTAAAAGAAGCAGTTATTATAAAACTGCTCCTTACCCACTCCTAATTTAGATACTTATCATACATATGACTATGCTTATAAGTTCCATACAAAACATTAATATTATAATAAATATCTCTATTTTTATTTAATGCATTAACACTTCCAAAGGCAACTTTTTTTCCTGTATTATCATATAATTGCACACTATAACTATATGTTGAAGAAGTCCCTGTAAAAGCTGCTCTTCCCATTAATGTTCTTAAGGCACATTCACCTGTAAAAGTTGCTTCTGAAAGTGTCACTTTTCCATGGCAACTATAAAGTACTGGTGCTGCTAAAACTGATACAGTTGATAAACTTAACAACAAACCACATAATATTAATATTTTCCTCATTTTTCTTATATTCCTTTCTTTATATTTTATTCACTACATAAAACTATCATAAGTGTACATTGCGACATCCCTCCTTCTTATCATAATAATCTCTCTTCTTGATTTCATTATACCATAAATATAATGAAATTTGTTTGTTCGCGCATCGAACGTTGACTTTTGAGCAACGAACGTTAATTTTCAAGTAACAAACATGGAAATTCTATCCTATTTTGAGATAGATTTATATTAAGAACATGAACATTGTTGATTAATTATTAGAAAATTTAATAAATGAAAAAACTCCATTAAAGGAGTTTCTTTATTGATGGTGCCGACGACGTGATTTGAACACGCAACCTGACCATTACGAGTGGCCTGCTCTACCGTTAGAGCTACATCGGCTTATATATATTTTATCATATTTTAAGAACAAAAACTATTCACATATAACTTATCAATACAAAAAAGAGATGTGTTATCTCTTTTTAAATGCAATTTGGTTAAGCTTCATGATATCATTGATAATCTCTATTCCTATGCTTTCATTTTCATCTGATAACTCATTTGAATCTTTACAAAAATACTTTAATTCGACTTCAAATTCTTCACATATTCCAATTAACATACATGTTTTTTTATTGATATATATATTATAGCTATCATACTGTTTAACATTTGAATATTCATCACCTTTATTGTTGATTATCTTCATGAGTTTCTGTACTTGTTTGAGATAACTCTTTATCAGCTCTATACACAGCAACTGATGTCATAGTTCTTTTATTTTGTACTATTGAAGCTAATGACTTTAATAACACATATATAATATTATATATACAATATTCAATAATAATATATACAGACCATGTTATGATTGAAGTTAAGAATAGTGTAAAATTAATTCCTACATCACCAAAATAATTGTACTCATTAATAGTTGCAATTGAATAAGACGTAAAGAAACCTATAACTGCCATACCAATAAGTATCCAAAAACCTATTTTTTTAACAAGTATTGCCCATTTTTCAATTTCGTTTGCAGTGTTGTCAACGACTAAACATTCTTCTAATGTCTTAGGTATATCTAATTTTTTCATACATTTTTCCTATATATTATCCTCTAATGATAAATATACTTTCCCTTTCTGTTAACCTTTTTACCTGTGATTAACAACAGTTTACTCTTTTGCTGTCATTATGTTTATTTATGATAACCATGTCATATATTGATATAAAGTATCTCATCATTGTTATTGAGAAATGGATTTATCCCAAATAACAATCAAATTATAATAGCTTTCTTGATTTATAAATTCAAATATGAGCCTTTTATCATTTAAGGCTTCAAAATAATATTCAAATGATATTTTTAACTTTACCAAATTTTTTATCTCCTCCTTATTCAATGTTTTTTATCATTTTTAAACATAATACAGTCACAAAAAGAAAATCACTATCTCTCTACTTTTATTATATCATCATATTATCAATAAACAAAACCTAATCACACCTCAATTATTTTTTATGCAAAAAAGATGAGTTTCCTCATCTTTTCAACAGTTTATGATATTGAAGATTTTATCTGTACTTTTAATTCTTTCTTTTTTATTAACCACACACTCACAAAAACAATATCTGCAAAAAGCCAAGCCAGTGGATTTGCAAAACAAATAGCTTGAAAACCAAATGTACCTACAAAGCAAAAAGCAATGAGACATCTTGCAATCATTTCAGCAACACCACCAAACATTGCATAAAAACTATATCCTAATCCTTGTAATAAATTCCTTAAAATAAATAAAATACTTAATACATAATAGAACATAGCATTGATGACAAGATACTGTTTGATTTCTGATATAATGAGTGTTTCGCTTGCATCAATAAATAGCAAAGCCAAATAATCTGATGTGAAATATACAAATGCTAATGCAACTATACAATAAATGGCTCCCATGATGTAGCTGACTTTGACACCTTTAAAAATACGTTCTATCTTTTGAGCTCCTAAATTTTGTCCTCCATATGTTGCCATTGTGAGTCCTAATGTTTCAAGAGGCTGATTGAGCATAATAGAAATTTTAATAGCTGCTGTCACTGCAGCAACAACATCTGAACCTAAAGTATTCACTGCTGATTGAATGACAACACTTCCTATGGCAGTAATAGAAAATTGTAATGCCATAGGTACTCCCATATGTAGTAACTTCATTGCATAATTTTTTTGAAAAGTTTTTTCATCACTTTCAAAATTTAAAAAATCTGTTTTCTTTTTCATATAAACAAAACAAGCTATTCCTGAAACCAATTGAGCAATCACTGTTGCATAAGCTGCTCCTGAGGCTCCTAATTTAAACTGAGTAATAAATAGTAAATCTAAAACAATATTAATAATTGAAGATAATATCAAAAAATAAAGTGGTGTCTTTGAATCTCCAATAGCTCTTAACATACTTGATAACATGTTATAAATCATTGTCGCAAATAATCCTAAAAAGATAATCACAATATAGCTATAAGCTTGATCATATATATCAGCAGGTGTTTGCATAATGTGTAAAATTGAAGGCAAGGCTAACACTGTTAATACTGTCATAATGATTGTAATTATCGTACCTAAATAAAAGGAATGTCTTATATAACATTTCATATCTTTAATTTTCTTTGCACCAAAGCTTTGGGCAATAGGAATCCCAAAACCACTACATATTCCTATTCCAAAACCAATGATCATAAAATTTAAAGAACCTGTTGAACCAACAGCAGCTAGAGCTGTTTTTCCAACATATTTACCAACAATAATACTATCAACCATATTATAAAATTGTTGAAATATATTTCCAATCACAAGTGGAATAGCAAAAGTTAATATCAATTTCCATGGACTTCCATGAGTCATATCTTTTTCCATATATCTTCCTCCTTTCAAAAAAACAAAAAGAATAAATAACTTATTCTTTTTTCAAACATATCATAAAGGGGTCTTTAAAAAGACTCCTTTATTATGACATAAGATAACATAGAGTACAATGTTTATTTCATATTTTTAAAGGCTGTTGATAACATCAATTTAATTCTATTCAACTGATTGACTTCACTTGCTCCTGGATCATAATCCACTGCAACAATATTGCTTTGAGGATATTTCTTTCTTAAAGCTTTAATCGCTCCTTTTCCTGTTACATGATTAGGTAAACAAGCAAAAGGCTGCATACATACAATATTAGGTGCTCCATCTTCAATCAATCCTATCATTTCACCTGTTAAAAACCATCCTTCTCCTGTCTGGTTTCCTAATGATACAACCTCACTTGCTTTTTTAGCAAGCATATCAATAGAATGTGGTGGCGTAAATCTTTGTGATTGTTGTAAAGCTTTAATCATATCTTTTCTTAAATAATCAACAACTTTTATTGCAAAACGACATAATTTCACTGTTGATTTCTTGGCATCAAAGTGTTCATGTTCAAATTCAGCATTATAGAAACAATATTGGAAAAAATCAATCAAATCTGGCATGACTGCTTCTCCACCTTCTTTTTCAATAAGATCTACAATTTGATTGTTTGCTGTTGGATGGAATTTCACTAATATTTCTCCAACAAGTCCTACTCTTGGTTTTTTTATATTTAATAATTCTAATTCATCAAACTCTTTTACAATTTGATAAACATTCTTTTTAAATTCCTTAAGGTGTCCATTGCTGACATTTCTTTGACACCTCTCTACCCAAGACTGATACAAGGCATTCGCAGACCCTTGAACTTTTTCATAAGGTCTTACACGATAAAGAATTCTCATAAATAAATCTCCATACATTGCGCCTATGACAACCTTTTTCGCAAGCTGATATGTGATTTTAAAACCAGGATTACTTTCCAATCCAGAAAGATTGGCTGAAATGACAGGAATGTGTTCCATGCCTGCATCTTTTAATGCTTTTCTAATAAAAGCAATATAGTTTGTTGCACGACATCCTCCACCTGTTTGACTAATCATTAATGCGACTTTATTCAAATCATATTTCCCACTATTTAAAGCATTCATCATTTGACCAGTCACTAATATACTTGGATAACAAGCATCATTATTGACATATTTTAATCCTTGTTCTACTGCTTCTTTATCTACTGAAGGTAAAACAACAAAATTATACCCTTCTGATCTCATCGCATTTTCTACAAATTGAAAATGTATTGGTGACATTTGAGGACACAGAATTGTATATTTTTCTTCTTTCATTGTTTGAGTAAACAATGCTTTTGTAGATTGATATGTTTGTGATAAATCAATAGCTTCTCTTTCTCTTTGAAGTGTTGCTTTTAAAGAACGTATACGAATACGAATCGCTCCTAAGTTGCTTCCTTCATCTATTTTAATCAAAGTATAAATTTTATGTCTTGCTTGTAAGATTTCAGCAACTTGATCTGATGTCACAGCATCTATTCCACATCCAAATGATGTCAATTGAATAAGCTGTAAATTATCTTGAGAAGAAACAAAAGATGCTGCTTTATATAAACGTGAATGATATGTCCATTGATCCACAACTCTTAATTTTAAATGTTCATGATCTAAATGACAGACACTATCTTCACTTAAAACAACAAAGCCTTCACTTGTAATCAAATCAGCAATACCATGATTAATTTCTGGATCAACATGATAAGGTCTACCAGCTAAAACAATACCTTGAAGATTTTTTTCTTTCATAAAAGACAAAGCTTTCATTCCCTCATCTTTGATATCTTGCTGATAATGATCTAATTCTTTATATGCTTCTTCTATTGCATGTTTTAATTCATGATCACTAATATGAAAAGCTTTTAACTCTTTCTTTAATACTTCAAATAAAGTCTTTTTATGGTTTAAAGAAAGAAAAGGATTTTTAAAATCAATATCTTGTAAATGATCAACATTATTTCTAATAACTTCTGGATAAGAACCAACGACAGGACAATTATAATGATTGTTTGCATCTTCATTTTCTTTTCTTTCATAAACAACTGAAGGATAAAAAATAAACTTTATTCCTTTTTCAATCAAGTTTTCAATATGTCCATGGACCAATTTTGCTGGATAGCAGACACTTTCACTAGGAATAGATTCAATACCTTTTTCATAAATTGTTTTTGATGATCTTGCAGATAAAACAACTCTAAACTTTAATTGTGTAAAAAATGTATGCCAAAATGGATAATTCTCATACATATTCAATACTCTAGGTATTCCTACACTTCCACGCAATGCATCTTCTTGTGGTAAGGAACGATATTGAAAGACTCTACGATATTTATAATCAAATAAGTTTGGTAATTGTTTAGATGTAAAAGGAAGATTGGCTCCTCTTTCACATCTGTTTCCACTAATATATTCTCTTCCATCATTAAAAGATGTTAGTGTCAACATACAATGATTTGTACATTTTTCACAGTTTTTCATTGTATTTTGGTATGTCAATTTTTCTAATTCTTCTAATGAAAGAAGTGTTGTTTCCTTTCCATCATCTCTTTGCTTTGCGATAGTAGCCATACCATAAGCACCCATTAATCCTGCGATATCTGGACGAATAACTTCTACACCCGCTTCTTTTTCAAAAGCTCTTAACACAGCTTCATTATAAAATGTTCCACCTTGGACAACAATATTTGTTCCAATTTGATCACGACTTCTAAGTTTAATCACTTTATATAATGCATTTTTAATAACTGAATAAGATAATCCTGCTGATATATCTTCTAGCTTTGCACCTTCTTTTTGTGCTTGTTTCACTTTAGAATTCATAAAAACTGTACAACGACTTCCTAAATCTAGAGGATGTTTTGCTAATAAAGCTAATGATGCAAATTTATCGATTTCATAACCTAATGAATGTGCAAACGTTTCTAAAAAAGACCCACAACCAGAAGAACAAGCTTCATTTAAAGTAATATTTTGAATAACATCATCTTTGATTGTGATAGCTTTCATATCTTGACCACCAATATCTAAAATGAAATCAACACAAGGTTGGAAGCATTTTGCAGCTGTATAATGTGCAATTGTTTCCACTTCTCCAAAGTCAACTTTCAATGCTGTTTTTATTAATGCTTCTCCATAACCAGTAACCCCTGCTTTCTTAATTTGAGCACCCTGAGGTATAATATGATAAATCTCTTTTATGATTTTGATAATAAGATTTAAAGGACTTCCTCCATTAGATTGATAGAATGAATAAAGGATTGCTCCTTCATTATCAATTAAGACAACTTTTGATGTTGTTGAACCAACATCTATTCCTAAATAGATATCACCTTGATAAGTTTTTAAATCTCTCTTTTTCACTGTTGATTGATCATGTCTTTGTCTAAATTCATTAAGTTCTTCTTCATCTTTGAATAAAGGATCTAATGTATATGATAATTCATCTGTTGTTTCTTTAAGTTGTTTCAGTTTTTCAATAAGCTGACATAAAGATAAAGAATCTTTATTCTCTTTTGCTTTTAAACATGCTCCCATCGCAACGAATAATTGTGAATTATTAGGAAAAAGAATATCTTCTTCTGTCAATTTTAAAGTTTCTATAAATCTTTCTCTCAATTGATCTAAAAAGTATAATGGTCCACCTAAAAAAGCAACTTTCCCTTTTATTGGTTTTCCACAAGCTAAACCACTGATTGTTTGATTAACAACTGCTTGAAAAATAGAAGCTGCAATATCTTCTTTTCTTGCTCCTTCGTTAATAAGTGGTTGAATATCTGTTTTCGCAAAAACACCACAACGAGAAGCAATAGGATAAATACGTTTGTAATCTTTCGCAAGTTCATTTAATCCAGAAGCATCCGTTTGCAGTAATGTTGCCATTTGATCAATAAATGCTCCTGTTCCACCAGCACATGTTCCATTCATTCTCTGTTCTAAAGAATTTTCAAAATATGTTATTTTTGCATCTTCTCCACCAAGTTCTATCGCAACATCTGTTTGTGGGATATATGTTTCAACAGTTTTTGTGCAGGCAATGACCTCTTGAATAAAACAAATGTTTAAAGTTTCTGAAATAGATAAACCTCCTGATCCTGTCATAACAACATGAACATTTATGCCTGTATATTTTTCTTCTATATCTTCTAAAATCTTTAAAATTGTATTTCTGACATCTGAGTGATGTCTTGTATATTGTGAATATAAACAATGATCTTTTTCATCAGTTAAATATGCTTTGATTGTTGTTGATCCAACATCTATTCCTAAATAATATTGACTCATCATATCATCCTTTCCATTCCAATTCTTTCTTATTAAAAAAGCTTTATTTTTAATCAATATGACTTGATATTTCAACAATTCTTTTCATAATACGTAAATATTCTTTCATATCTTCCTCACCTAATTCTTTTAATATTTTCATAAGTTGGTGGTGGGCTTCTTTTTTCTTATTTAATGCATAATCTCTGCCACTCTCTGTAATATAAACATGAGTTTTTCTTTGATCTTTTTCATCTTTAACTCTTTGAATATATTTTTTTCTTGATAAACTATTTAAAATAGCTGCAACTCTTGATGTATTAATTTGAAATTGTTCACTTATATCACTTGCATACGCACCATCTTTTTCTTCTATAAGATAAACAAGTGTAGCCATTTCTCCTCTTGCAATATCTGTTACATTTTGATTAATAATTTTTTCATTTTTAATCATACATTTCATAAGTTCTTTTACATATTCTTCGTATATTTCCATATAATTACCTCACACTGTGAGTATTTTAAACCTCTTTAAAAAAATTGTCAAATAATTTGCATAGGAAAAGACCAGACATTATCTGGTCTCTCTTATATAACTGTTAATGACGAAACAGCTACCCAGGAATTGATTTCTTTTAATAAAGCTTCTTGAACACCTTTATTTGTCTGTATCTTCTTAATCGTATGT
>CATOPA010000027.1 GCA_951801965.1 uncultured Erysipelotrichaceae bacterium
CAGAAGTTCCTTCAGGAACGACTTTCACGTCTTGACAAGATGGACCTTTTCCATCTTCTAAGTTAGCACCTTCTACTTGGTAAGCAGAAGTACTCGCACCCCAAAGAAAATCTTTTGGGAATGGTTTTAAATTTTTGTGTAACATTATTTTTCCTCCCTTGATATAATTATGAATTTATTATATACAATAAAAGATGAGATGTATATTTTTTTCAAAAAATGAAAAGGAAATAGCTAAAAAACCACGATTTTACGTGGTTTAATACCTGTTAAAACTGGTTAAATTTGACTTGTAAGTTACAAAATTTTTATGTGAGCAATTTTTTGCTTTGCCTCTATATTGACACTCAATTTTTAATATTTTAAATTTTACTTATATCTTACAATCATAGAACATTCAACTGAATTTTCTATACTTTCACTGTCTATTTGGATGATTTCATAACCATCTTTTTGCATGCTTACAAGAAGACTATCAAAAAGGTTGATAATTTCTACACTCACTCTATTTTTAGACTTATATGCTAATCCCCATGTATCACTAGAATATCGAAAGACAATGATATGTTCATACCCATCATAATCATAATCCTTTCTTTAACTTGTTATTTATTTTGTTTGTAAGTCTTCCCACATTTCTAATAGAGCTTCTAATTTTTTTTGAGAATCCTCTATATCTTTATTGACTTCATTGTATTTTTGATAGTCATTCAGTATATCATCCTGATGCAATAAATCATTATACTGTTTTATTTTTTCTTCTAAATCAGAAATTTGCTTTTCAATTTTTTTAATCTCACTTTGTTGTTTTCTTAATTCTGATTGAATCTTTTTTTGTTCAATATATGATAAGTTTTTCTCTTTAACAACTTTTTGAGTATCCTTATGTTCCATATATGCTGTATAATTTCCAGTGTAAGTGATAGCCTGATGTTTTGTCATTTCTACAACCTTTGTCGCAAGTTTATTAATAAAATATCTATCATGACTAATAAATAAAATCGTTCCTTCAAATGACAATAAAGCATCTTCTAAAACTTCTTTTGATTCAATGTCTAAGTGATTTGTGGGTTCATCAAGAATTAAGAAGTTACACTGAGATAAAAGAAGCTTCATTAAAACAACGCGACCTCTTTCACCACCTGATAACATATCAATTGTTTTAAAAACATCATCACCCTTAAATTGAAAAGAAGCGCAAGCATTTCTAATTTCTGTATTATTCATGCGAGGATATGTATCACTAATTTCTTGAAAAATAGTTTTATTGTGAGAAAGAGAAGAATGCTCTTGATCATAATAGCCAATCATTACTTTACTTCCGAGTTTTATTTTTCCTTCTTGAGCAATGTAATCCCCTAAAAGAATATGAAATAAAGTTGTTTTTCCAATACCATTAGGACCAATTAAAGCGACTCTTTCCTTTTTCTTCACTTCAAAATTAATATTTTCAAATAATGGCTTATCAAAAGACATAGCTAAATCTTTAACTTTTAAAACATCATAGCCAGACTCAACAAGGGGATGAAATTGAATTTTCATAGCTTGAGGTAAAGAATCTGGTTTTTCTACTTTTTCCATCTTTTCTAAAGCTTTCTCTTTACTTTCGGCTCTTTTGACTTGTTTTTCTCTATTAAATGATTTTAACAAATCAATACTATCTTGCATGCGTTTGATTTCTTTTTGGTTATCTTCATAATGTTTTAAAGCAACATCCCTATTATGTTTTTTTATAAGTGCATAGTCTTGATAAGAACACTTATATGTTATAGATTTTCCATTTTCAATTTCTATAATTTGATTTGTAACTTGATCAATAAAATATCTATCATGTGAAACCATAATAATGGCATGTGGATATCCTTTGAGATAGTTTTCTAGCCATTCAATAGATTCAACATCAAGATGGTTAGTAGGTTCATCTAATAGTAATAATGATGGCTTTAACAAAAGTAAACGTCCTAAAGCAATTCTTGTTTTTTGACCACCAGAAAGAATACCTACTTTCATATCCCATGTTTCTTCTAAAAAACCTAGTCCTTTTAATACTCCTTTGATTTGACTTTGATAAGAATAGCCACCATCTCTTTCAAATTCATATGTTAACTGATCATATTCCTTCATAATATTATCTAATTGTGAAGATTGAGCCATCATCTGTTCTAATTCTCGAATACGTTCTTCTTTTTTGAGTAATGGTTTAAAAACTTCAAGTAAAGCATCGTAAAGACTTAAAGAAGGGTCAATAGTATTATGCTGAGAAAGATATCCTAATGAAACTTCTTTTGATTTAAAGATATCACCACTATCATAACTTTCTTCATGACATAAAATTTTCAGTAAAGTTGTTTTCCCAGCACCATTAACACCAATAATGGCAATCTTATCATGTTCTTCAATTTTAAATGTTATATCTTTAAGAAGTTCATTTCCTTGAAATGACTTTTTTAAAGATGAACAAGCTAATATCATATTTATCACCACGCTTATTGTATCATAAACTTATCAAATATCAAAATGGAAATATCTTATGAGAAACTATGAATTTATCATTGAATGTTTATACATAATCTTGTATAATTGTATACAATAATGAGAAAGGGGAATATCAATATGAATTTAGCAAATAAAATTTTGAGTTCGCATTTAAAAGAAGGAAGACTTATTCCTGGTGAACAAATTTGTATTCAAATTGATCAAACGTTAACTCAGGATTCTACTGGAACAATGGCATATTTACAATTAGAAGCTATGGATGTTGGTCATGTTGCTGTGGAAAAAGCAGTTGCTTATATTGATCATAATATGTTGCAGACAGGTTTTGAAAATATGGATGATCATGAATTTATTAGAAGTGTTGCAAAAAAGCATGGAATTACTTTTTCAAAACCAGGGAATGGAGTTTGTCATCAGCTGCAGTTAGAAAATTTTTCAAAACCTGGGAAAACTTTGGTAGGAAGTGATTCTCATACACCAACCTGTGGAGCAATGGGGATGATTGCGATAGGAGCAGGAGGATTGGATGTTGCAGTTGCTATGGCAACAGGAAAATATTATTTACAGTGTCCACAAGTGATACAAGTGAATTTAACTGGAAAAAAAGCACCTTGGGTTAGTGCCAAAGATATTATCTTAAAAGTTTTACAAGAGCTGAGTGTTAAAGGTGGAGTGAATAAAATTGTTGAATATACAGGTGAAGGCATTGCTTCATTATCTTTAACTGATCGTGCTACAATTTGTAATATGGGAGCTGAATTAGGAGCAACAACATCTGTTTTCCCAACTGATGAAAGAACTCTTGAATATTTAAAACAACAAGGAAGAGAAGAAGATTATATAGAATTAAAAGCTGATGAAGATGCTCAATATGATCAAAGATTAGATATTGATATGTCTGCACTTTCTCCTATGGTTGCAAAACCACATAGTCCTGATGCTGTTGTGTGTGTGGAAGAATTAGAAGGTATGCATATCAACCAAGTTGTGATTGGTTCATGTACAAATTCATCATTTGCAGATATGATGAGGGCTGCTAAAATTTTAAAAGGAAGAAAAGTTTCTGAGCATGTATCTTTGGTGATTGCACCTGGTTCTTCTAGTATTCTAGCGATGCTATCAGAAAATGGAGCATTGTCTGATATGATTCATGCAGGGGCAAGAATTCTTGAATGTGGTTGTGGTCCATGTATTGGAATGGGACAAGCACCACTATCAAAAGGTGTTTCTTTAAGAACAATCAATCGTAATTTTAAAGGACGTTCTGGAACAAATGATGCAGGTGTTTATCTTGTCTCTCCTGAAGTTGCTGCTCTTTCTGCAATTAAAGGATATTTGTCATGTCAATTTGAAGAT
The DNA here is from genome assembly GCA_951801965.1 of uncultured Erysipelotrichaceae bacterium. Taxonomy (GTDB): domain Bacteria; phylum Bacillota_I; class Bacilli_A; order Erysipelotrichales; family Coprobacillaceae; genus CATOPA01. Next base: position 3,853 of record CATOPA010000027.1, read on the forward strand.
AATATGTATTTAGAAGATATTCCAAATACACCATTTATAAAAAATGAAAATTTCTTTATTAATGATTACGATCCTCAAACAGATATTTATATGGGACCAAATATCAAGCCAGTGCCTAAAGGAGATAAATTGACTGAACAAATCAAAGGAAAAATGATTTTAAAAGTTGGAGACAATATTTCTACAGATCATATTGTTCCATCTGATTCAAAGTTATTACCATATCGCTCTAATGTTCCACATCTTGCAAAGTTTTCTTTCAGTAAGGTTGATTCAGAGTTTTATCAAAGAGCTATTGAAAACAATGGGGGATTTATTGTTGGTGGAGACAACTATGGACAAGGCTCATCTAGAGAACATGCAGCCTTAGTACCAAATTATTTAAAAATCAAAGGTGTTTTTGCTTTATCATTTGCAAGAATTCACCGTTCTAATTTAATAAATAATGGTATTCTACCATTGATTATTGATAAAGATGGTTATGAATTTTTTAATGGGCAAGATGAATACACTTTGTTAAATGTTAAGGATGCCGTTGAAAATGATAAAGATATTATTGTTAAAAACGAAACAACCAATCAAACAATGATTGCTAAGCTATCATTAACATCTAGAGAGAAGGTCATGATTTTACAAGGTGGTTTATTAAATGCAATTAAAGAGTTAGGGGGAGATTTCTAATGAAAATTGTTTTGATTCCAGGTGACGGAATTGGACCAGAAATTGCAGAAAGCGTCAAAAATATTTCCCAGGCAATGAAATTAGACATAGATTGGGTGACTTTTCAAGCTGGTGCAGAGTATGCCCAAACAACAAAAGAAGTTTTTGAACCCGGATTGGTAGAAGCTATAAAAAAATATAAATGGGCGTTAAAAGGACCTACAGCTACACCTATTGGTACAGGGTTTAGAAGCGTGAATGTTGCCTTAAGACAACAATTTGATACTTATGCTAATGTCCGACCAATTCGTTCTTTTCAAGGAATTGATTCTAAATATGAAAATATTGATTTGGTGATTATTCGTGAAAATACAGAAGACTTGTATAAAGGTATTGAATATATGGTTAATGAAAATATGGCTAATGGTGTGAAGCTTATAACAAGAGAAGCAAGCGAAAAGATTTGCCATTATGCCTTTGAATATGCTAGAATAAATCATCGTCATAAAGTCACAGCTATTCATAAAGCAAATATCATGAAATTAACAGATGGATTATTTTTAGAGGCTTTTAGAAGTGTTGCTAAAAATTATCCTGATATTGAAGCGCAAGAAGTGATTGTTGATAACATGTGTATGCAACTTGTCTTAAGACCAGAAACTTTTGATGTTTTAGTTGCTCCAAATTTATATGGAGATATTGTTTCTGATCTTTGTGCTGGTTTGATTGGTGGATTGGGATTTGCTCCAAGTGGCAATATTGGTGATGATTATCGTATTTATGAAGCGGTTCATGGAAGTGCTCCAGATATTGCTAAGAAGAATATTGCAAATCCAAGTGCATTATTACTTGCTTTTGCACTTATGTTAGAGGATTTAGGAATGCCTAATGAGGCACAACATTTAAGAAATGCTCTTGCCAGTGTTGTTGAAGAAGGAAAAAATGTGACTTTAGATATTGGAGGGACAGCTTCAACAACTGAGTTTACACAAGCAATTATTGAAAAATTATAGGAGGAAGAAAGAATGCCATCGCATAGTTTATTTGAACAAGTTTCACATGGTTCTTTAGGAAATAAAATTTTTGATATTTTAAGAGATCGTATTTTAAATGATGAATATGAGCATGGTCAAAAATTAAATGAATTGACCCTTGCTAATGAATTAAAAATTAGTAGAACACCTATTAGAGAAGCCCTTAAACAATTAGAGTTAGAAGGACTTGTTGAAAGCATTCCTAATAAAGGGGTTTATGTTAAAGGTTTTTCTCCAAGAGATATAGATGATATGTTTGAAATCAGATTAGCTTTAGAGGGATTGGCTATACAACTTGCTATTGATCGTATGGATGAAGTTCATCTTGCAAAAATCAAAGATGTTTTTGAACTTATGGAATTCTATACAGCTAAAAAAGAACAAGAAAAGATTAATGATTTGAATATACTTTATCATGAAACAATTTATCAAGCGACACAATCACAATACTTTGAACAACTATTAAAAGATGTTCACTATTATGTTTCAGTAACAAGTAGACATTCTATTACGCAACCAGAAAGATTAGAAACAGCATTAGTTGAGCATAGAGCAATCTTAGATGCTATTGTTTCTGGAGATAAAGAGCATGCTAAAGAAACAATTCAAAAGCATATTAGAAAAACACAGGTACTTGTGCGAAATTATTATGCAAATAGACAAAAGAAAAGAGATTAATATTTGACTGATAACACACGTTATCAGTTTTTTTGATGAAAAGTCTTTTCATATTTTTATATATCTATGAAAGAAAATGTGAAATGAGATTGTAAACACTTCCAATTTTGTTGTTGGAAATTTATTTGAGTGATACAATAAAATACATAGGAGGGAGAAATATGAAAACTTTATTTTCGAAAGGAACAAAATGTCTACTAGTCATTACTATGATAGTTGGGTTGATGACAAGTTATGTCTTCCCAGTTGAAGCAAAAGAAAATGTGGATACCACAATATATATTGATACGGATCAAGTCATTACTCAAGACTTTGAAGGTTTTGGAGTGCAATGGGATCCTAGTGATTTATTTGATTATACAGATGAACAGTGGGCATCTTTTTATGAAAAAGCAGGATTTATGAAGCCAAATATCATGCGTGTTATGTTGCATGATGGTGATAGTTATGTTACAGGATTTGATGAAAATAGTAATCCTATTTATGATTGGGATTCAGTCATGATGAAGAGGGTTTATAAAATCTTAGATTTTGCTGAAAAAAATCACGTTTCTATTATGTTAGGAGAGTGGAGAAGTATCAGTGAAAGAGGATTGCTATCTTATGATGAAGTGGGAAAAACAGTAAAATGGGACAATCCAATTTGGCAAAGAATGATTATGGATTGTTTAAAACATTTGATTGTTGATAAAGGATATACATGTATTAAATATTATAATATGGTCAATGAACCTAACTATTATGTAAGAGATAATGGTGGGACTGATGAAGCTTCTTATGAAATGTGGAAAAAAGGAATCACACAATTAAGACAAATGATGGATGATTCAGATGTTGAAGCAATTCGTAATATTAAAATCGTTGGTCCAGATGTTTATGATAAACAAGATGCATGGATTAAACAAGCCAAAAGCGAAGATATGAAAGATAAAATTGAATTGACAGAAATTCATAGATATGCACCTAAAAGTGAAGTAGAATCAGGTTTGATTGAACAAAAATTAAGAGGATGGAAAGAACTCGCTGAAAAAATGGATCCTCGTGTGAAAGAAGAAGGATTTGCAATAGGAGAAATGGGTCTTTCAGGAACAGGGCCAGGTGATTGTCAGTTAAATGCAAGATATTATGAATATGGTGTTGATATCTTTGACTATGCACTTCAAGCAACACGTGCAGGTTTAAAGTTTGGAAGTGTCTGGGGATTTGAGGACAGTATGCATGTTCAACATAACGATATTGTGAGTACATTTAAAGACAAGTATGGTCCAGAGGCAAAAACTGAAGAAGGAAGAGCGTATAAGGTACATACACCAACAGGAGATCCTTCTATTGATAACGATATTAAAATTTGGGGATTCTGGAATGAGCTTGGAGAAGAAATGGCTAAGCAAAATGAAGAAGCAGGAGTCACAAATAGAGCAAATACAGTTAAAGCAAGTGATGAACAATTAAAACCATGGTATTATACTTGGTCAATGTTCTGTCGTTATTTTCCAGCAGGAATGCAAATCTTAGAAACAACTGAAAGTGGAGTTGATCAAGTAAGAGCGACTTCTGGTATTTTACCACAAGGTGACAAGGCAGATATTAGTATTGCAGTTGTCAATACAAGTTCTCGACAAAAAACAGTGCGTTTAAATGTTCCAAACGTAAAAACACTTGCAGATTTAAATCAATATTTCTATTATGATGGAGAAATTGATGGAAAAACAAGAGCATTAAATGAAAAGGGACAACTTCTTCCTTATGGAACAATAGAGAATGCAGACTTATCACAAGGTGTAGATGTGACTTTACCTGCAAATAGCTGTATGATCTTGACAACATTAGGATATGAAAGAGAAAGTCATCCATTATCATTAACAACAGGACGTCTTCCTCAAGTTGAAAAAATAAAAATATCTGAAGAATCTCAAGCTCAAGAATTATCAGTAGGAAAATCATATCAAATGGTAAGTCAGTTTACACCATCTATTTCTACAGCTGATGTAGAATGGAAAATTACTGATTATTTTGGTAATCCTTCCTCTCTAGCAACTATTGATTCAAAAGGGGTATTAACAGTTAATAAACCAGGTCAATTTAATGTTGTAGGAAGTGTAAAAGGACATCCAGAAATTAATGATACAATCACGTTAATGGCTACATCTACAACTGTACTTGTTGAAAAATTTGATTCACTTGAGGAACCAAGTGTAGGTGAGTATATTAATGTCGTAAAAGATGGAAATCCAGGTAATTTTAATGGTATTCAGACTGTAAAAAGAGATGATACAACACAGCCTCAAGCCAATATTATATATCAGGCAGATGGTATTTATGGTTTTGCGTTCGATGTTTTTTCTCAGCGTAGTCTTTTAGGAGAAACAGATAACTTCATGGTTGAGGTTTCTACAGATAAAGTATCATGGGACAAAGTAGAATGTCAGTATACAGTAGAAGGACAGCTATCTTCAAGCTGGTATCAAATTACAGTGACTGATAAGAATTTGGATACATCAAAAGATTACAAATACTTGCGTATTACATTACAAAGCTTAAATGGATATAAAGCTTACGATCCACAATATGGTGGAGGTACAATTCAATATGGAGAAAAGTGTGTTTCACAAATTAAAATTGATAATCAAGAAAAATTTATTGTTAAAGGTGAAACATTAGAGTTTACTGGTTCTATTTTACCAGCAGTTGCTGACCAAGAAATAGAATGGAGTGTTGTGGATGAAAAGGGAAAAGTCACAACAATGGCTTCAATGAAAGACAATGTTTTAACTGCACATGAAGTAGGTAAAGTTGTTGTTATTGCTGAACCAAAAGACCATTCTATGAGTAGATATTATCCAATTGATATTGTTGGTGCATATTTAGAAGATGACATTGTTAATTTTGATAATATGTATAGTTATGGAAGCTTTGTTTATGAAGGAGCATCAAGCAGGTTTGATGATAAAACAATTCTTAAGAGAACAAGTGATACAGCACAAACATTAGTTTATTCATATTCTCAAATTCAAATGGGAAGCATAGAGATTTATAAAAATGGAACGTTAACTTCTGATCAAATAGATATTTATGCATCAAAAGATGGTATACACTATGACTTGCTTGATAAGACAATAGAAAATACTGGGTTTGCTTCACCAAGCAATACTGAATACAAGAAATATGAAGTCACTGCTTTAACAAATAGTAAAGAATATAACTTTATAAAATTTGAAATGAAAAATGATAGTTCTGTCTATTGTCCAATGGTTGGAAAGACTAAGATTATTTATAATCCTCTAGATGATGCAAAAGTCATTTCTTTAAATGCTGTGAATCAGCCTCTTTCATTAAATGTTGGTGATCAAAAGAAATTAGATATTAAGGTTGCGCCTTTTGATAGTCAGGCTCACTTAACATATACAAGTGAAAATCCAGCTATAGCATCAGTTGATGAAAATGGACAAGTGACTGCTCATGAGATTGGAAGTACTTATATAGTTATTAAGGATCATGAAGTTTATACAAAATGTATTGTTAATGTTTATGAGAATCTTGCATTAAATAAAACAGTTGAAGCTTCTGGTGTTTATGGAAGTGATGTTATAGAGTTTGTCAATGATGGAAACTACTCAACAAGATGGGCATCACAACGTAATGATAATCAATATATGATTGTTGATTTAGGCGAAGTGATGACAATTGATACTATTAAGATTTTCTGGGAATCTGCTAGAGCAAAAAGCTATAGTATTGATGTGGCTAAAGATGATAAGGTTTTTGAAACATTAGAGACATTTACAGATATGCCTGCTGATTCATTAAATGATGTAATAACTTTTGAGCCAATAGAAGCACGTTATATAAAGATGCAAGGTATTAAAACAGAGACAAAATACGGATATTCTATTTATGAATTTGAAGTCTATAATAATCATAAAGTTAAAAATGTAGAAAGTATTTCCTTCCAAGAAGAAGCAATAGAATTATATGTGGGACAAGAATATCCACTTGAAATTACTGTTTTACCAAAAGATGCAACATATCGTTTACCATTATTAACAACATTACAAACAAATACAATTCATATTCAAGATAATGTTGTAAAAGCAACAGGAGTAGGAGAAGCAATAATCATAGCCCAAGCAGATGGAAAAACAACTGAATTAAAGATTAATGTTGTTAAGGAAAATGCACAAAAGTTTGCTGATGAACTTTCAACATTAGAAATTGAAAATGGAAGAATTATTTTCCCAGAACATGAAGGTTATCAATATTCAATTGATAAAACATCTCTTGAAAAAGTTGTTGGTAAAGATGGAAGAGTTCATCAGCCAGTCAAAGGAGTCAGTGTAGATGTTGTTGTGAAAGTTGAAGGGCCTGATAAAGTTGCTTATTCAAAGACAATAACATTGGTTATTGATGGAGATAGTTCTGATTATGATCAACTTCAGAAATTATTAAAGACTATTGATAAATTAGATAAGAACATCTATACTTCAGCAAAATATAAAAAATTAATAGCAGAAGCTCAAAGCATAAAGACTATGCTTAAACAAGATATCTTATTGGTTGAAGAAGTCAAAGAAGCAAAAGAAAGACTTCAAAAAGCATTAGATGATTTGATTCATATTGATAGTGATGATATTAATGATGAAGACAAGACTGTCAAGACTGGAGATCAAAGTCAGATGAAGATATTTGCACTATTATGTTTTGCTGCATTAAGCTGTATGATTCTTTTATCAAGAAATAAAAAACATAAAAAAGAAATAGAATAAAGAAAAGAGATTCAGGTTGAATCTCTTTTTCGATAATGAAAACACTTTTCATTATTTATGTAAAATATGATATAAAAATGAAAAAAGATTAAAAGCGTTTTCATAAGTGTTGAGTATACTTAAAAAAGTGATATGATAAGTATATAGGAGGAAAGAAAAATGAAGAGAATAATAAGTTTTTTATTGAGTTTATCTATATGTTTAGGATTATTCACTCAAGTTTATGCAAATGATCAATTGATTTTGAATGGTGATTTCTCTCAAGGAACAAATCATTGGGAAATCAACAAAAAAGAATCAACTGATGCTTCAATTCAAGTTGTGAATAATGAATTACAGTTCACACCAATAAAGAGTAATAATAATTATTGGGAGCTTGGATTTAAGCAAACTCATATTCAAATGAAGAATGGTCAAAAATATCGTTTGTCTTTTGAGGGAAAAGCAAGTGAAGAAGTGAGTATCAAAGTAACTGTAGAAAATCAGGATAATTATACAAAAAGATTAGGTGATACAGACTTAACATTAAAAACAGAATATCAAAAATATGAGTATGAATTAACTAGCACTGATGATGGATTGTCGCAACTTGTTTTTCATATTGGTGAAAATAAAAATGAGGGAAAAGATTATTTTTTCAAAAATATTTCTATCAGTGAAATTCCTGTACAAAAGAATGGATCATGGATACTTAATGAAGCAAAGGGAGTTTCTGGAACATTAAGTGGCTCTGAAGAAAAAATTCAAGTAGAAGTTAATCAGACAAATGCAAACTGGTGGGATTTAACTCTTAAAAAGGATAATATTGAACTTCAGCCAAAAAAACTTTATCAAGTTAAGTTTGATATAACATCAAATCAAACAGGAACAATGAGTTTTGATATTGAAAATACAAATGATTATAATATAAAAGCTATTGATCGTACATTGTTAGATATTGGTATTGGAAAAAAGACTTTTCAATTTGACTTTGTAAAAAGAAATGATGCCAGAGAATCGTTGGCATTTCATCTGAGCCAAGGTGATGGAAATACAGATTTGACAGGAACTACTATAACAATTGAAAATATTCAGTTTGTTGAATTGGATGATTTAAGTGATGGATATGTCTTTAATGGTTCCTTTGATAAAGATATGATAGGATGGGAAATTTATAATAATAATGGTTCTGATTTAAGTATACAATCTCAAGATGGAGAGGGTGTTTTAACTTTTGCAAGTTCACAAGGTAATGATTGGTGGGATGCACAATTTTTTCAAAAGGATATTTTATTAAAAAATGGTATTTATAAGATTTCTTTTGATATAAAGGCTGACAAAGAGTCAAGTATTCATTTTAGTGTGCAAGATACAAATGATTATAATATAAAGTATTGTGATGATAAAGTCTTAGATTTATCATTAGAATATCAAACAAAGAGTTTTGAATTTTCAATTTTAAGCCAAAATTTATTAGGAACAACAAAAAATGCTAAAGTTCAATTTGATGTTGGAAAGAATAGTGATAAAATCATTAAAAATATTTTTATTGATAATGTTAAGATTGAAAAAATAGGCGATGTTGATTTGAAAGATCAAGAAAGCGGAGAAGTTCATTTTGATGTTCATGATGTCATCACACAAGATTTTAAAGGCTTAGGGGTTCAATGGGATCCATATCAGGTTCATCCTTTGACTGATGATGAGTGGAAAATGGTTTGTCAAAGGGTTGATTATCTTAATCCATCTTTTGTAAGATGTATGATTTATGCAACAACTTATTGTAAGGGATTAGATGCAAATCAAGAACCTATTTATGATTTTGAAAGTGATGATATGAAAGCATTAATCAGAGAACTTGATTATTTACAAAGTAGAAACATTGAAGTTGTTTTAGGTGAGTGGGAGGCTCCAGATAGATTTAAAGGAGCATATACTGGGGTCACTGTTGATAGTCCACTATGGGCTAAAATGATATCTGGTTTAATGGACTATTTGGTTAATGAAAAAGGTTATACATGTATTAAATATTTTAACTATGTCAATGAGGCTAATACAGATTGGTCATATTGTCAAGATTATGATAAATGGTCAAAAGGAATAGGATACTTATATGATGAGTTTAATAGAATTGATATCTTAGACAAGGTACAAATCACAGGACCAGACACTGTATGGGATGATGGACATACTTGGCTGAAGAAGTTAGAGGCAGACTCTTCAATGAATCAGAAAATAGGATTATATGATGTTCATATGTATCCAAGTATTGATGAGATTACTCAAGGTGATATTGAAAAAACTGTAAGAGAACAAAGACAGACAGTGAGTGGTAAAGATTTCTATATGACTGAAATTGGAATGGTCACTGGAAAAGCTGATGGAGATTCACAACCATATGTCAAGGAGTTTAGCTATGGTGTTATTATGGCTGATGCTGCAGCACAGGTTATGAGAGGTGGATTATCAGGTGTTGCAATATGGGATCTAGATGATGCTATGCATAATCAAAATAATGGGTTCCCATCAACAGATATCCGTTCTTTAAAACAGTGGGGATTTTGGAATTCTATAGCTGATAGGGTTTATCAACAACCAGCTGAACAGGAAATAAGACCACATTTTTATACATGGTCATTAATGACACATTTGTTTCCACGCCATAGTTCTATTATTAATGCTTCATGGTCAAAAGAATTGAATTGTTTAAGAGCAGTAGGAATGAAAGCTGATAATAATCAAATAACTTATATGATTGTTAATGATTCTCCTACAACAAAATCAATAAAAGTTTTTGATAATGCTGATATTGATTCTCGACATCTATTAGAATATCGTTATTTTGATACTGATAGAGAAGTTAATGAATTAGGATATCCAGTTGTTCAAAAGGTGCATAAAAATGTTGATTTAACTCAAGGTATTGATATTTCTTTACCTGGAGGAGGTGTCGTTTTCTTAACGACAATAGACACTGATACAATGACTCAACAAGGACAGCTGGAGGTTTCTCATGTTGATGAAACTTCAAAAGATAGAATTGTTGGTGCAAATTTTGAACTACTTAATAAAGATGGACAAGTAGTGGCACAATGGGAGAGTTCAAAAGACGCTTATACAATAAAGAACTTAACAATGGGAGAAAACTATACAATAAGACAAATCTCTGCACCAAAAGGATATGTAAAAATGTCTGATAAGCAAGTGATGATGAGTGAAAAAGAACAAAGTTTAATCACTGAAAGTAAGCGAGTGAAAGGACAAATTGTTTTAAATGTGAAGAGTAAAACAACGAAAAAACCGTTGTCAAATATTGAATATGTATTAAAAGATCAAAATGGAAACGTTCTTGAGGTTTTAAAAACAAATAAAAATGGCTATACAAAAAGTCAAGCTTATGATATTGCTGATTTTAAAGGTGGTCAATATCATGAAATCAATTATATTTTAGTTCAAGGACAAAATGAATATATTGTTCACTTTGACTATAAAGATGATCAAACTCCTCTTGTTATAAAAGAAATGAACATTGAAATAGAAGAAAATAATAAAACTCCACAAACATATGATTCAACATCAATTTTAGTAGCTTCTATGATGTTGGCAAGTATTGTTGCATTTATTATTTTTAGAAAAAAAGAAACCAAATAACAAAAAAAGGTGTGAAAAGCACCTTTTTTTCATAAAAAATAAATATTTTAAAGATAAAAGAATTTTTTGCTTTCATATATCTTTTTTTATATGAAATTGTTGAAAAAAATTGTTATAAGAATATAATAAGATATGTAAGAAGGGGTGAAAATTCAAATGAAAAAGAAAAGTAAAATATTTATTGTATTCATATTTGTAGTATCTATGTGTTTTACTTCGCAAATTTCACATGCTGAATCTGAAAATGCAGGTTCTTTCATAGTGACAGGTGGGGTATATGGTATAGATTATGAATATACAGATGTTAATTACACAAGAATAGCATGTTCTACAAATGAGTCAACTAATAGTGATACAGCTATTCCTAAAACTTTACAAACAGCGATTCCTGTTAAAGCGTTGGTAGTTAAAACATCAACACCATTAACTATTTCAACGAGTGGAATTTCGGCAGATGGAATTTATATTCAACCGGGAGTGAATGCTGATATTACTTTTAATAATGTTAATATAACAGCTTATATTCCTTTTAATATTCCTACAAATCAAGATACTCCTACATCTGTTCATTTAACCTTGGCAGATAATAGTAGTAACTCATTAGTTGCTAAGTTAGGAAATGCTGGATATCAAAGTCCTGGGTTGAGATGTGGCGAAGGATCATATTTAACAATTGATGATGAGCGTCGTAACGTGGATATAAATGGTGTTGCAGTTGAACCTAAAAATGGTAAAGTTTCTAGAGAGGCAACTTTACAAGATGGAACTGTTGTTAAAAAAGGAGATCGTTTAACAATCTTAGATAGTGATAATCCAGGAACTTTAACAGTAGAAGGTGGATATCGTGCATCTGCTATTGGTGGTGGACCTGTTGAGAACAGTGGTATCATGACATTTAACGGTGGAAATATTGTAGCAAGAGCTTATGGACCTACTGAAAGTAGATATGGTGCTGGTACTGGTATTGGTGGTGGACATGCCGGTGGTGGAACAACTATTACAATCAATGGTGGAAATATTGATGCCTATGGCTCATATCATGGTGCTGGTTTTGGTGGTGGATGTACTTATGGAGGTGGAATGTCTAACAGTAGTGAAATCACCTATGCTTTTTCTGATGCGATTTTCTGTAAGACACCTTTAAGTACAATAGCAGGTGATATTAATATCAATGGTGGATATTTAAAGGCAAGAGGTTATATTCATAGCAATGCCTTTGGTCAAGGTTGTGGTGGAACAAATAATGGAAAGACTATTACCATTACTGGTGGTACATTATTACCAACTTCAGAAGGTAGTTTTTATGATATTGGTGGTGCTGGTGGTAAAGTTATTGTCACTGGTGGTTCAGTGCGTTTGACAGATAACAATAAAAATAAGTTCCAAAGTTCTGATGGTAAAGCTTATGATGATTCGGGATCTGAAGTCTTTATGACAACTATTGATTTGAAGAGTGAAAACCTTGGAAATAATATTGTTCAAAATTGGGGATTATATGTTGATGGTGAATTGACAAACTATGGTTCTCCATCAATGCTTGATAATGGTCAATTATATTTATGGTTGCCAAAGAGTGCAGAAGGAAAAGAAATCAGAGTTGTATTAGCAGTACAGGATGATAGTGCTGAAGGGGGTATATTGGCGCCAGATGATCTTTTCATTTCAGATGCTCAAGAAGGGAATGCAACGTTGAAACGATTCGTAGAATTTGAAGTGCCAGAAGAATGGCAAAATAAGAATCTTGTGAAACGTTATGATGGTTTAGCATTTCAGCCATATCCTTTAAGTGCAGAAAATTATATTGAAACAAAAGAAAACCCAGTTAAAAAATTAACTGATCCTAGTAAGATGACTTATAAATATCAATACTATGGGGATAATGATGTGTTGATTGGTTCTCAGTTTGATAATCTTCCAAAAGATAGTGGAAAGTTCCAAATTGTAATGACATCAACACAGTTTGCAACATTGGGTAGTGATTTTTATAACAGTTATTGGGGACATCGTGCATATGGTATTGCAAATATCGAAAAAGCTGATATCACGATGGATAATGCTTCTTATGATACAAACTATTATACAGATGATAAAGGTGTCACTCAGGTTGAAAATATGAAATTACATGTGGATATTCATCCAAGTAATGGTGAAGCGAAAACTTGTGAAGCACCTGATGGATATGTTCAATTTTATATTAACGGTGTAAAAGTGGGAGATGCAGTGAAACTTATTGCTTCTGCTGATAAAACGAGTGCAGGATATGCATATAGTAGTGCTGATCTTACATTACAATTTAAAGATAATCCAAATTATCCAAGGGTTCCTGAATCTTTAACTGATGAAAGATTTATAGTGACAGCAAAGTATTATGATAGTAAAAATTATAATGATGAGGAAATAAGAATTTCTCATAAAACTATTGATGAACAACCAGATATTGATGAATTTGAAGAACCTGAGAACTTCCCTTATGTGACACCACCTATTCCAGTTGTAACACCAACACCTCCAGAAACATTGGATGAGGAAATTAATGGTGATGAACATAAGCCAGATGTGATTGTTCGTGAAGAAACAGATGGAGATAAAACTATTCTTCATAGTTATGTTTATGACAAATTGTCAACGTCAACAAAACCTAATACGTTTAAGGAAAAAGATCAAATTATTGAAATGTTAAATCATCGATATACTTTTGCTAATTCAAATAATACAATTTTAGAAATTGGTGGAAAAGCTGTAGAAATTGATGATGTCACTATTATAGATACAATTGATAATGACAAGACATTGGATTATATCGATATGTCTAAAGAGGGAGCTTATACTTTAATCGCAACAGTAGAAGATATCGATGGTAATAAGACAACATTAGAGTTAACTTATTATGTAAATCAATTAGATGATTCAAGTGAAGAGCCTAAAATTGATCTTGATGTTGATGGAGATGGTTTTCCAGATACTAATCTTGATACAGATAAAGATGGCAAACCAGATATCAATATAGATGTCAATGGTGATGGAGAACCAGATATCAACATAGATACAGATAATGATGGCAAACCAGACATCAACATTGATACAGATGGAGATGGCAAACCAGATATCAATATAGATACAGATGGTGATGATAAACCAGATGTCAATATTGTTGATAAAGATGGAGATGGTAAACCAGATAATTTAG
>CATOPA010000028.1 GCA_951801965.1 uncultured Erysipelotrichaceae bacterium
ACTTATAACTTTCCTATTCAAATTGGTGCTTCTGGAGAAATGAGTTTACGTGCATCAGATTCTCGTAAGTTGTTATTAAAATTAGTAGGTACAGAAAGTTATCTTAGTCAAGCAACATTAATACAATATTTTCGTGCATTTTTAATGTCAAAAATAAAATCTTATTTAGCATCTGTTATTAAGGAACAAAAAATCAGTATCTTTGAAATTGATGAGCATTTAAATGATCTTTCAAGTGCATTACATAATATGTTAATACCTGATTTTGATGATTATGGTGTGACATTAGAACGTTTTTTTGTTACGACGATTGTAAAACCAGATGGTGATCTTTCTTATGAAAAATTCAAGGATTTACATTTTAGACAATATGCAGATATTGCTGAGGCAAAACTTCGTCAACAAGTTGGTATTATTGATCAACAAACAGAAGCACAGAAAATGGTAATTGAATCACAAGCAATTGCCCAAAAGCGTCAACAAGAAGGTTATACCTATCAACAAGAGCGTAGCTTTGATGTTGCTGAACAAATGGCACAAAATGAAGCTACTGGAGAATTTGCTAATATGGGGATTGGACTTGGGACAATGGCTGGTGTTGGTGGAGCAATGGGTGGTATGGTTAGTGGCACTATCGGTAGTGTGATTGGTGATATGACACAACACGAGGCTTCTATAAAGTGTAATAAATGTGGTGCTTTAATATCAGCTCATGTTAAGTTCTGTCCTGAGTGTGGTGAGAAAGTAATGACTGATGGTGAAACAGTTATATGTCCTGAATGTGGTCAGACCGTTACAAAAGCGAAGTTCTGTCCAGAATGTGGACATAAATTTGTAACAGTATGTCCAAAATGTGGTGCACAAACAAATGGTGCTAAATTTTGCCCTGAATGTGGAGAAAAACTATAAAGGAGAAAGATAAACATGAAAAGATATTTCAAATATTATAGATTAGGTTGGCTCATTTCTCTGATTGTGTTTAATATTATAGCATTTATAACACAATGGCAAATGCCAGAAAATAGTCAATTTGATGGTGCCTTTTGGATAGGCTATATTTTTATTACTCTTGCTTTCCTTGGGCAGCTTGGATGTAGTTATTATTTCTTTAGAGAAGATAATAAAGAGAAAATCTTTCTAAACATACCAATTATTTCAATTAGCTATAGTGCTTTAATTGTTGCACTTATTGCTGGTGTTTTATGTATGTTTATTCCATCATTTCCTTATTGGATTGGAGTCATTATTTGTTTAGTAGTGTTAGCATTTTATGTGATAGCTATCATTAAAGCAAAAGCAACATCAGATATTGTAGAAGAAATTGATGCAAAAATAAAAACACAAACACTCTTTATCAAATCATTAACTACAGATGTAGACAGCCTTTTATTGTATGCAAAATCTGATGAAGCAAAGGAAATAGTAAAAAAAGTATATGAAGCAGTTCGTTATAGTGATCCAATGTCAAATGAATATTTATTAGAATTAGAACAACAAATATCAGAAAGTTTCCAAAAATTATCAATTGCTGTAAAAGCAGATGATATTGAAAATATAAAATTTATTTCAGATGAATTGATGATCTTGATTCAAAAAAGAAATCATAAATGTAAGATGTTGAAGTGAGGAACAATATGATTACTTTTTTGTTTGGCTCAGGAGCTGATAGTGATTATAATGACAAGCTTAAATCAGGAGCAGAATTTAGTAGAGCCTTGTTATTAGATACTTATAGTGATATAAAAAAGGAAATATTAAATGTAAAAAATTCAGATAGTTTGATTCATCCAAATAGCACAAAAGTATTTCTTCAAACTATTGCCTCAAATGAGGAACTGGCAAGAAAAGTACTTTCAAAAGATGATGTTGATAAATGTATTAATTATTACAATGAAAGCAATGAAAAAGTTGAATATGAAGAAATTAGAAAAATCTGTAAACAATGGTTTGATATTTTAAAGGATAATCAAAGTAAGAACAAAGATATACGTGATTTTTTCTTTCATAATGCTGTTTTCTTTGATTCGTTGGATGGAAAGTTTAACTCACTTAGAGTTTATCCTTATAATAAAAATGCTAAAAAGGCTATGAGTGCATACTTAAGTGTTTATATATTTATGTTGAAATGTATGTTTGAAATTAGAGATGATTTTATATGGAGTTATTCAAATATCATTGATCTTTTGAATGATAAGAGTAAAATACTTCAACCTAAGTCTGAAGAAAATTATTATTCAATTCTTAAAAAAAGTGAATTAGATTGTAATATAATAACTACAAATTATACACCTTATGTAAAGGAAATGATTTCAAAAGAAGTTGTATACTTACATGGGAAGATGACGTTGTTTGAAGATTTAAAACATTTATTTGTATATGATTGTACTTATGATAAAGCAAAAATAGAAGATAATTTAGAATATATAATTCCATTCATAATGATTCCAAGTGGAATCAAGCCAATTATTTGCCCTACACAAATTGATGCGTTCTATAGTTTTATGAAGCAATTAGATCAAAGCGAATTGCTTGTTGTTGTAGGATATAAATTCAATAGTGAAGATAATCATATTAATTCTATTATTAATAATTGGTTATTAAAAGATAAAAATAAAATGGTATATTTTAACTATGATAAATCAGTCGATTTTGATAAACTTCAATGGATTAGAAGCTCATCCAGTGTAGAAACAGTAGAATATATTGATGAACATACACGAATCAATTTTACTCAAAAAATAACAAATATAATTGTCAATAACGAGAATAGTAAAATTGCTTATAAAGCATTTTTGAAGAATATAGGAGGTAATATATAGTGGCTATGTTTAAATGTAAAATGTGTGGAGGTAATCTAGAAGTAAAAGACAATGAAAGTGTTGCTATATGTGAATACTGTGGAACTCAACAGACTTTGCCAAAACTAGATGATGACAAACGTGTCAATCTTTATGATCGTGCTAATCATTTTCGTCGTCATAATGAGTTTGATAAAGCAATAAATATCTATGAGTCAATCCTAAGCGATGATGGGACAGATGCAGAAGCTTATTGGTCACTTGTCCTTTGTCGTTATGGAATAGAATATGTAGAAGATCCAACTACACATAAACGTGTGCCAACAGTCAATAGAGTTCAATATACTTCAATTTTTGATGATGCAGATTATCAGTCAGCTTTAAAATATGCCGATGAATATCAAAAAGAAATATATAAACAAGAAGCGACTATTATTAATGAAATACAAAAAGAAATTCTTGCAATATCACAAAAAGAGGAACCGTTTGATGTATTTATATGTTATAAAGAAACAGATAAAGAAGGCAAAAGAACACAGGATAGTGTACTTGCGAATGAATTATACCATCAACTGACTCTTGAAGGATTTAAAGTATTCTTTTCTCGAATCACATTAGAGGATAGAATAGGGACAGAATATGAACCATATATATTTGCAGCGCTTAATAGTGCGAAAGTGATGGTAGTATTAGGGACGAAAGCAGAATACTTTCAAGGAGTATGGGTAAAGAATGAATGGAGTCGATATCTTGCATTAATTAAAAATGGAGCTAAGAAAGCATTGATTCCAGCATATCGAGATATGGATCCATATGATTTACCAGAAGAATTCTCACACTTACAGGCACAAGATATGTCAAAGCTAGGATTTATGCAAGATTTAATTCGAGGGATTAGGAAGCTAACAGAAACATCACGAACAGCATCTGATGTAAAAGGGACTGGTGATGGTGGCAATGTACAAATTGCACCATTATTAAAACGTGCATTTATGTTTTTAGAAGACGGTAATTTTTCTCGTGCAGATGAATTTTGTGAACAAGTTCTCAATCAAGATCCAGAAAATGCTGAAGCATATCTTGGTAAATTGATGGCAGAGTTGAAAGTATGCAATCGAGATATGTTAAAGCAATTAGAAAATTCTTTTGAAAATAATAATAACTATCAAAAAGTTATACGTTTTGCTGAACCAGCACTGAAAGCAGAATTGATTGATATATCAAATTATATTAAATACAATAAAGCAATCAGAACAATGGAAGGCGCAACACAAGAAAAGGATTTTATTCTTGCGATAAAACAATTTGAAGAAATCAGTGGTTATCAAGATGTAGATGTAAAAATAAAGGAATGTCATGAAAAAATTGAACATGTACGAAAAGAAACTATATATATATCAGCAAAACAATTTGAAAATATAGCAGAGGAGACATCTGAAGATCAATTTGATGTTATTATTGAAAATATTAACAATGCGATTTCAACTTATGAGAAAATATCTGGTTACCGTGATTCTGATGAAAGAGTAGTTGAATTAGGTAAAAAAGCAGAAGAAATGAAAATGGCCTATGAAAGAAAGAAGATTGCTGATAAAGAAGAGAAGATAGCACGTAAAATAAGAGATATTAAAATTATAAAAATAAGTCTATTGATTGTGACTATTTTAATTGCTTTTGGGTCTGTTTTAAGGTTTGTTATTATTCCATCAAATGATTATAAAAGGGCAATTGAATTTCGTGATGCAGGGGACTATGAAATAGCTTTAACTATTTTTGAAAAGTTGGGAGA
The DNA here is from genome assembly GCA_951801965.1 of uncultured Erysipelotrichaceae bacterium. GTDB lineage: Bacteria > Bacillota_I > Bacilli_A > Erysipelotrichales > Coprobacillaceae > CATOPA01. The sequence continues at coordinate 4,588 of CATOPA010000028.1, forward strand.
TTATAAGGATTCAAATGAGCAACGCTCGCAAATTTGGAATAGAATCAAGCAAGAAGACATGCATAAAGATATTATTTCAGCAGGATATTCGCACATTATAGGACTAAAATCAGATGGAACATTAATAGCAACTGGAAGAACTGGAGCTGGTCAATGTGATGTTTCAGAATGGAAGGATATTGTTTCTGTTTCAGCAGGAGATGAGCATACTGTAGGACTAAAATCAGATGGGACAGTAGTGGCAACTGGAGATAATGAGTATGGTCAATGTAACATTTCAGAATGGAAAGATATTGTTTCTATTTCAGCAGGAGGTGATCATACTGTAGGACTAAAATCAGATGGGACAGTAGTAGCAGCCGGAAATAATGAGTATGGTCAATGTGACATTTCTGAATGGAAAGATATTGTTTCTATTTCGGCAGGAGGTGATCATACTGTAGGACTAAAATCAGATGGAACAGTAGTGGCAACTGGAGATAATGAGCGTGGACAGTGTAACACTTCTAGATGGAAGAATATTACTTCCATTTCAGCAGGAAGAATTCATACTGCTGGACTGAAATCAAATGGAAGAGTAGTAGTTGCAGGTTATAGTGGTAAAGGTTATGTTTCAGATTGGAGAGATATTGTTTCTATTTCAGCAGGAGCTTTTTATACCATAGGATTAAAATCAGATGGGACAGTAGTTGCTTCTGGGGATAATATGAGAGGTGTATGCAATGTTTCTGAATGGAAAAATATTGTTTCAATTTCAGCAGGACAATTACATGCTGTTGGAGTAAAATTTGATGGAACAGTGGTATCCTCTGGAAGCGATAGCTTTAGTAAGTGTGACGTTTTTGGGTGGAATGATATAAAATGGTTCAAAAAATAAGAAATATAAATTGTTGATAATAAAAGTTGTTATTTTGTTAAAAAATAATTAAAAATTTTGGAGGTAATATATAGTGGCAATGTTTAAATGTAAAATGTGTGGAGGTAATCTAGAAGTAAAAGACAATGAGAGTGTTGCTATATGTGAATACTGTGGAACTCAACAGACTTTGCCAAAACTAGATGATGACAAACGTGTCAATCTTTATGATCGTGCTAATCATTTTCGTCGTCATAATGAGTTTGATAAAGCAATAAATATCTATGAGTCAATCCTAAGCGATGATGGGACAGATGCAGAAGCTTATTGGTCACTTGTCCTTTGTCGTTATGGAATAGAATATGTAGAAGATCCAACTACACATAAACGTGTGCCAACAGTCAATAGAGTTCAATATACTTCAATTTTTGATGATGCAGATTATCAGTCAGCTTTAAAATATGCCGATGAATATCAAAAAGAAATATATAAACAAGAAGCGACTATTATTAATGAAATACAAAAAGAAATTCTTGCAATATCACAAAAAGAGGAACCGTTTGATGTATTTATATGTTATAAAGAAACAGATAAAGAAGGCAAAAGAACACAGGATAGTGTACTTGCGAATGAATTATACCATCAACTGACTCTTGAAGGATTTAAAGTATTCTTTTCTCGAATCACATTAGAGGATAGAATAGGGACAGAATATGAACCATATATATTTGCAGCGCTTAATAGTGCGAAAGTGATGGTAGTATTAGGGACGAAAGCAGAATACTTTCAAGGAGTATGGGTAAAGAATGAATGGAGTCGATATCTTGCATTAATTAAAAATGGAGCTAAGAAAGCATTGATTCCAGCATATCGAGATATGGATCCATATGATTTACCAGAAGAATTCTCACACTTACAGGCACAAGATATGTCAAAGCTAGGATTTATGCAAGATTTAATTTGAGGGATTAGGAAGCTAACAGAAACATCACGAACAGCATCTGATGTAAAAGGGACTGTTAAGGAAAACAATAGAGGTGTAGAAATTGATCCGTTACTTCGTCGTGCTTATTTATTTTTGGAGGATGGAAATTTTGCTTCAGCAGATGAATATTTTGAGAAAGTGTTAGATATTGAACCAGAAAATGCAAAGGCATATACTGGGAAGATGATGGTGGAATTAAAATGCAAAAAAGAAGGTGATATTCCTAATCTTACAAAAAGAATAGATGACAATAGCAATTATAAAAAAATCCTAAGATTTGCTGATGAAACATATAAACATGAAATAATTGGTTACAATGAAGTTATCTTAAATAATTTGTATCAACAAGCTATGAGTGATAAGAAAATAGCAAAAACTGATAAAGATTATTTAAAAATATCTGAGTTTTTACAAGATAATCTTTTAGGATATAAAGATACATATGAGCAGGTCACTGAATGTGAACGACTAGCAGAGGAATATGTAAAAGAGCAACAGTATCAACAATATGAGGAAAAGTTTTTATCTTATGATAAAAATACAACAGAGTTGAATTGGCTTGAACTAGCTAACGAATTTGAAAATCTAGATGATTATAAAGATTCCAGTGAACGAGTAGTACAATGTAAGAAAAATGCAAGACAGCAATGTATTACTATGGAAAAACAAAAAAAGAAAAAGAAGATGACGATTACTATATTTATTATGAGTATTGTATTCATTTTTGTGTTGAAAATGGTGATTATTCCTAGTGTGAAATATGGGCGTGCAATTAATTTCTATAATAAAGGAAGATATGAAGATGCGTATCAAATTTTTAAGACTTTTGATGATTATAAAGATAGTAATGATAAAACGGGTGAATGCCTTTTTAAAATACAGGCAAAGAGATTGGTTGATATTAAAGAAGGAGATACAATTAAATTTGGTCATTATGAGCAAGACAATGATCTTTCAAATGGAAAAGAAGAAATTGAATGGCAAGTACTTACTATAGAAGAAAATAAAGCACTTGTTATAAGTAAATATGCACTTGATTGCAAACCGTATAATAAGTCATGGAAGTATATTAGTTGGCGAGATTGTTTTTTAAGAACTTGGTTGAATAATGATTTTTTTGAATTAGCTTTTTCTCAAGAATACCATGAAAAAATTGTTTATAACAATAGATTAGATAATAAAAATCCAAAGTATAGTTCATATGTTGATTCACCAACAGATGATAAAGTTTTTCTTCTTAGTATTGCAGAGGTAAATAAATATTTACCTTCAGATTTAGAAAAAAAGTGTCAAATAACTCCATATTGTGAGACACAGTGTCCATTTAAAAATAATAACTGGTGGCTCCAATCGCTTGGAAAAGATAGGAGAACGGCTAGTATAGTTGATGATTATGGATTGGTTGATTATGATGGGCTTAGAGTTAGTAGTTCATTTGTTACTGTTCGTCCTGCTTTATGGATAAATTTAGATTTTTAAATTTTCAGGTCTACAATGCTAATGAATTCCAAACAGTAAGTTGAAATACTTTAAATGATGGGCATTCAACAACATAAACTTTAGAAAGGAAAACATCAAATTATAAAGTATATAATTTGGTAGGGAAATAATATGGGAATTGTTGCAACATATATATTGATTATTGGTGGATTTGTTGTTATATGTATGGGATTGGGAGATTCTGGATTTGTTGCAGGAATCATTCTTATAGGAATGAGTTTTATTGTCTATTATCTGTCTGAGATTCTAGATCAACTTAAAAAATTCAATAAAAAACATAAAAATAATATAGATCAATGAAAAATTTATATACTTGGTCATATAAATGATGAATAGATAAAGAGAATGTTTAAAAATAGTAGGAGAAGTGAGGTTGTAAATGCAATCTCACTTTTAAAATTTGCATTTATTATTGTTTATTGATGAGCTTGATACAAAAACAAACATATTTCATGATTTAAAAGTATTGAATTTGATATGAAAAAAGAGTAAACTTATAAGCAAATAGTGGAGGAATGGGAATGAAAATAAAAAAGTTTTTGGTGTTGTTATGCTGTTTAGTTTTGGTAGGTTGCCAAAGTGCTTCAACTCCTCAAAGTGATCCTCAAAAAGGTTTATATGATGGATTAGATGCAAAAGAGACATATACAAATGCAGTTCAATATTTTAATGAACATGTTACATACTATGATAAAGAAGTCACTGATAGTTTGAGTGATTCAATCTATGAATATTATAGTGATAATGGAAAGATTGCAGTTGTTACTAAGGCACAATATTTTGATGGTGGAAATTCTTTTTTGAATTATAATATTATTACTGGAAGTGAATTTCATTCTTTATATATGAATGATGAAGGTTTATATGAGTATGAAGTTATGGATGATTATGCTCAAAGTGAACAACAAATGCTTGTTGATATGACACAAAGTTCTCAGTATGAAATTCTTGAAATAGAAAGAAAAGATACAGATGAAGGCATTATTTTAACTATGAAAGTCAAAAATACAGAGGATGAGGAAGAAGCCAATTATTATATTAGTGAGTTAAAAATTAATAAACAAGGTTATATATGTGAGGAAAAAAATCTTTATTATGATGAAGACTTTAATGAAGTTTTATCCGAAGAAACATTATCTGTTTATGGACACTTTAATGAAAAGAATATAGAAGGATTACAAGAAGAAATTGAGCTTATGAAATCATGTGAAGGCTTGAGTGATGAAGATGTTTATCAAAAGTTGGGAATAGAAAAATCTTTGTAGAAATTTAGAAAAAAGATTTTCTTGAATTCATATTTATTTATGTTATACTATAGATGTTTAAAGGGGAGTAGCTTCTTCGTACTCTATTCGTCATCACGTTAAATACCGGATAGAGTGGACACTTTAGTGGTTAGCAAGACCTTTATTCCACGTTTGTGGGATAAATAGGTCTTTTTTTGTTGAAGGGAGAGAGAAGAATGTTATTGGATATAGTTTTATTAATTGTTGGATTTATTTTATTGATGAAAGGTGCAGATGAATTTGTGGAAGGTGCATCAAAGATAGCATCATTACTACATATTCCTCAAATTGTTATAGGGTTGACAATTGTTGCTTTTGGAACAAGTGCACCAGAAGCTGCAGTCAGCATTGCATCTTCTTTTAAAGGAACAGCAGGGATTGCGATTGGAAATATTATTGGAAGTAATATTGCAAATGTATTATTGATTTTAGGGGTTTCAGGTATGATTAGTGCCTTGGCTGTTAAAAAGAATACTTATTTTATTGAAACACCTTTTGTCATTTTTATTTCAATTGTTTTATTATTGATTGGATATTCTGGGGGAAGTATTTCTAGATTTGATGGGATTATTTTATGGGGATTGTTCTTATTATTTTTAGGATATTTATACTACTTAACAAAGCATGGTGATGAGAATGCTATTGATGATGTTCCTGAACTTGAAGAAGGCGATCGTATGTGGAAGCTACTTCTCATTGTTGTTTTAGGAATGATTTGTGTCGTTGTTGGTAGTCAGGTCACTGTCGATGCAGCAAGTCGTATTGCACAATTGTTTGGAGTAAGCGATCGTATTATTGGGTTGACAATTGTTTCTATTGGAACATCTTTGCCTGAATTGGTGACATCTGTGAATGCATCTATAAAGGGTAAAAATGATATTGCGATTGGAAATATTATTGGAAGCAATATTTTTAATATTTTGTTTGTTTTAGGAACTGCAGCACTTGTTTCTCCAAACGCTATTCCATTTGCAAGTCATTTTGTGATTGATGGTTTGATCTCTATAGGAGCAGTTATTATGTTTATGATTTTTATAGATAAAGAAAAGCGATTAAGAAAGTATGGGGCTTTTGTGATGCTGTTATCTTATGTAGGTTATTTGATTTATATTTTATAATTAAAATGAAGAGAAGAAGGAAGGGTTTTCAAATATTTGAAAGCCTTTTTATTTTATTTTTTATGTTGTCTTGCTTGTTTTTTCACAAGGATTATAGTATGATGAATTTGTAAATTAAATATTTTGGAGGAAAGAAAATGGCAGAAAAGAAAACTGTAAAACAAGAAGCTCCTAAAACAGAATGGACTAATGAAGAAATTGATGTTCATGTTGATGGGCTCGTTCAAAAAGCATTGGTAGCTTTAGAGAAATTTGAAGTTTATAGTCAAGATGCTGTAGATTTTATTGTAGCAAAATGTTCTGTTGCTGGTCTTGATGCACATGGTATTTTGGCAGAAGCAGCAGTGAATGAAACAGGTAGAGGTGTATTTGAAGATAAAGCTGTTAAGAACTTATTTGCATGTGAATATGTGACAAGCAATCTTCGTCATCTTAAAACTGTAGGAATTATTAATGAAGATCCTTTAACAGGTATTACTGAAATTGCTGAACCAGTTGGTGTTGTTTGTGGTATTGTTCCAACAACAAATCCAACTTCAACAGTTATTTTCAAATCTTTAATAGCATTAAAGACAAGAAATCCAATAATTTTCTCATTCCATCCTTCTGCATATGAATGTTCAGTGATGGCAGCAAAAATTATTAGAGATGCAGCTGTTGCAGCTGGAGCACCAGAAGATTGTATTCAATGGTTAGGAATGAAATCAATGTATGCAACAACAGCATTAATGAATCACCCAGGTGTAGCAACTATTTTAGCAACTGGTGGTAATGCAATGGTTCAAGCAGCATACTCTTGTGGAAAACCAGCATTAGGTGTAGGGGCTGGAAATGTACCTGCATATGTTGAAAAAACTTGTGTCTTAAAAAGAGCTGTTAATGATATCGTTTTATCTAAATCATTTGATAATGGTATGATTTGTGCTTCTGAACAAGCTGCAATTGTTGATAAAGAAATCTATAAAGAATTCAAAGAAGAAATCAGTCGTTTTAAAGTTTACTGGGTCAATAAAGAAGAAAAAGAAAAACTTGAAAATTATATGTTCCCAGATAAAGATAAAGGTGTTTTCCCAGCAGTTGTTGGTAAACCAGCGACTTGGATTGCTGAACAAGCAGGTATTAAAGTTCCTGAAGATACTCAAATTTTACTTGCTGAATGTAAAGAAGTTGGACCTAATGAACCATTAACAAGAGAAAAATTATCTCCAGTATTAGCTGTTTTAAAGGCTGATTCTACTGAAGATGGTATTGCAAAATCAGCAGCTATGGTTGAATTTAATGGTTTAGGACACTCAGCAGCAATTCATACACAAAATCATGATATCGCTGTTCAATTTGGTTTACAATGTAAAGCTATTCGTGTGATTGAAAATGCTCCATCAACATTTGGTGGTATTGGTTCTGTTTATAATGCATTTATTCCATCATTAACATTAGGATGTGGTTCTTATGGACACAATTCTGTTTCTAATAACGTAAGTGCTATAAACTTGATAAATATTAAGAGAATAGGGAGACGTAACAACAATATGCAATGGGTTAAACTTCCTCCAAAGATCTACTTTGAAAGAAATTCAATTAGATACTTAAGAGACATGAAATACATGGAAAAAGCGATGATCGTTACTGATAGAGGTATGTATAATCTTGGATATGTCGCTAAAATTGAAGATGCAATCAAGAGAAGACGTAATAAAGTAGATATCGAATTGTACTTTGATGTTGAACCAGATCCAAGCATTGATACAGTTATGGAAGGTGTGGAAATCATGAGAAAATTCCAACCTGACGTTATCATTGCTTTAGGTGGGGGTTCTTCAATGGATGCTGCAAAAGTTATGTGGTTAATGTATGAACATCCAGAAGTAAACTTTGATGATATTAAACAAAAATTCATGGATATTAGAAAACGTGCATTTAAGTTCCCAGAACTTGGAAAACATGCAAGATTAATCTGTATTCCAACAACATCAGGAACTGGTTCAGAAGTGACTCCATTTGCTGTTATCACTGATAAAAAAGCAAATAAGAAATATCCATTAACTGACTATGCATTAACTCCAACTGTTGCTATTGTTGACCCAGAATTCGCAATGAGTATGCCTGGATCAATTGCAGCAGATACTGGAATTGACGTATTGACTCATGCTGTTGAAGCATATGTATCTATCTTAGCTTCTGACTTTACTGATGGATGGGCTAAACAAGCAGTAAAATTAGTATTTGATTACTTAGAAAGATCAGTAAAATATGGAAAGAATGATCCAGAAGCAAGAGAAAAAATGCACAATGCAGCAACTATTGCTGGTATGGCATTTGCTAATGCTTTCTTAGGTATGAACCACTCATTAGCTCATAAGATTGGTGGAGAATGGCATATTCCTCATGGTCGTACAAATGGTATCTTATTACCACATGTTATTAGATATAATGGTACTGTTCCAACTAAGTTAAATATTTGGCCAAAGATTGAAAATTATAAAGCTGATATTAAATATATGGAATTAGCACAATTAATTGGATTAAATCCAAAAACTCCTGAAGAAGGTGTTGCAATGTTTGCTGATGCATGTGAAGAATTATGTGCTAAAGTTGGTGTGGCATGTAATGTTAAATCTCAAGGTATTGACAAAGCGGCTTGGGAAGAATCAGTTCATAGAATTGCTATGAATGCATATGAAGATCAATGTACTCCAGCTAACCCTAGAATGCCTATGGTTAAAGATATGGAAGCAATTTTAAGAACAATCTATGATTATGAATCTAAGTTTGCTCCAAAAACAAAGAAATAAAAAGAAGAACGTTGCTTAGGCAACGTTTTTTTCTATAAAAAAATCTCACAGATTTTCTGTGAGAGTAAAAATATTATTTTTTCCAATCATCTAACATTTTTAAAGCTTGGTCTAAAACTTTAGCACCATCCATCATTCCATAAAGACGCATATCAATAACATCTACAGGAATAGCATTTTTCACTTGTTCTTTGATACCATTTAAACGGAAACGAACTTGAGGTCCAATTAAAAGGACATCACAAGGATCAGCAGTATACTCAGCTAATAAAGCAGATTCACTTACAGCCCAAATTTTGCATTCTAATCCTTTCTCAGCAGCAGCTTTTTCCATTCTTGTCACAAGCAAACTTGTTGACATACCAGCACTACAAGCTAACATAATTTTTAACATAATTTTCATCCTCCTTATATATTATTATTATACTACGAAAAATCTATGATTCAAAGAAGAAAAGACAAGAATGAATAAAATAATTTTGATCAAAAGTGATAATATTTTCGCCATGATATTTTTGGCATATCATTTGAATATGTGGTATACCATAACCATGATGATGAGGATCATTTTTAGTAGATATAAAAGAGTGATGTTCTTTTTTTATATGATAATATGTATTTTTAATTTTTATATATAAGTGATTTATATCTTGGTGAATATGAATTTCAATATATTTGATTTCTGCATTTTGAGCTGCTTCAATAGCATTATCTAGTAAATTTCCAAGAATAATATTAAGATCAATAATAGATATTGTTTTCTCAAAATCTCCTTGAATAAGACATTTCACATCAATATCCTTCTTTTTTGCAATATTGATTTTTTGATTAAGAATATAGTTCATTATATCATTGTTTATATAGACATAATGTGATGAATCAAACAAACCATCTATATATTCTTGAAGTTCTTGAGATTGATGATTCTGATAAAGCCTTTCCATAACAAGTTTATGATTATTAAGATCATGATTTAATCTATTCATTTCGTCCACTCGTTCTTCAATTATTTTTAACATTGTTTCGCTATGTTTATAAGTATCTAAAAGTAATTCTTTTTCTAAAATCGTTTGATGATCAATATGTGAATGAATATATATTCTATAAATAAGAAAATGAGTCATTATAAACTGAGATAATGTCATAAAAACCAAAGGCTGACTTTGTATAGTTCCATTAATATAATGAGTAATAATGATTGAAGGTAATATAATAGAAACAATAATCAAAATAACACTTAAAAACCAAGTCTCTTTAGAAATATAAAGCTCTTTATGAATATATTTTTTAGTAAAAATATATTCAATAAAAAGAATACATTTTGTAAATGAAGAAACAATAAAATATTCTATGCTATACGTAGATAAAACATGATTGATAGGAATATTGAATAATGTTGAAATCAGTGAAAATGATATATTGACTAAGAATAAATTCATAAAAACTAATAAAGGAATAACAATTTTTAATTGTCGACTTCCTTGTAGATTGAAATATGTATAAATATATAGAAAAAACAATAATGCAAATGATGCATAAATAGGTGGATAAATATATGCCATAACAAGAGAAGACAGGACTGTTAATAATGAAGCATATATAAATGTCTGTTCCTTTTTTTGAACAAAAAAGAGATTTAAAAGACTGATAATTAAATAATTTTCAATAAAACAAATAAAGAAATCAAATGTTATATTAAATATGGTGGATATATTGAACATAGGCTTCACGAACACCTTTCTTTTTACTTCTACTGATAGAAAAAACTTTGTTGTTAATAAGTGTTATAGTTAATTGATGAAAATCAATATGTTTTATATAGTTTAAATGAATCATAACACCATGAGTTGGGACAACAAAAGGAGCATTTTCAAATTGTTTTAAAATAGATTGAAATGAAGCTCTTACTTTATAGTTTTCTTTATTTGTATGAATAATGAGATAATTTGCTTGAGTATCAATAAATTGAATATGCTGAAGAGGAATAGAAAGATATTTATTGTTTGAAAAAATGGTAAGTTTTCGCTTCTCTTTTTGTATTTCATTTTGAAGATGAGGAAGAAGCTGCTCCATATCAAACTCAAAATATTTTTTTCTAATAAACCAAAATAACTTATATTGAAATGTATGAAAACATATATGATCATAATGAGTTATCATGATTTTTACGATGGGAATATCTTTGATCTTTTCTAAAAAATCAACACCATTCATATAGGGCATATCATAATCTAAAAAAAGAATATCAAATTGTTGAATATGTTCTACAAGTTCAAAAGGACTATGAAAAAGAGTAACACTTATTTCAAAAGGAAGCTGTTTGCTTAAATATGATTTTAAGATATGTGAAAATGTATGATCATCATCACAAATAGCAATGTTAGTTTTCATCATGTGTAACAACTGAATCAAATAGCTTATTCATAACCTTTTTTGCATCTTCAACTTGTTGTTGTGATATGCCTATTTCTCTTAAGTGCAACTTAATTTGATACTGTGTCGTATATTGACCACTATCAGGTGATTGAGTATATCCAAGTATAAAGTTAGGATCAACCTTAAAAAGAATACAAAAAGCATGAATTTGGCTAAGTTTTGGTTCACTGATTCCTCTTTCAAATGCAGATATCATATCTTCTGAAATATTATAGTTTAACATTTTTAATCTATCTGAAAGTTCTTTTTGAGTGAATTGATTTTCTTCTCGTAAAAACTTTAATCTTTCTGAAAATGCAAGAAATATATCTTTTTGTGTTTTCATCATATTCAACCTCCTTGTTTTTCTATTATATTATTTGGAAGCGATATTTTTACAAAATCCGAACATGTAACGACATTATTTAAAAATCCGTATAATAAACGGAAATGCACAATAAAAATACAATTTTTCCCAATTTATAAAATGATAAATCTATTCATGTATAATATCTTCGTAAAGCAGGTGAAACCATGGATATTAATCAAATCTCAGAATTTTTTGCATTGCGAATGATTCCTAAAGATAAGTTAAATCAAGAGAATATAGAAGTGATAAGTTATGGTGTTTGTGCCTTATTGACTTCATTGATTAATCTTATATTTTGTGGTATCTCAGCTTATGTTTTTCACCAATTCGAGGATTATCTTATATTTATTATATGTTTTATACCTATAAGGTGCTATCATGTAGGATTTCATTGTCGAACATTTTATCATTGTTTAATCACAACAAATATAGCATTTACATTATCTACATATTTTATTCGTTGGGTTGAACAAGCTCCTTATATCACTTTGATCTTTATGATATGTTTGATCATGCATTATATTGTTTCTTTAGAAAGACGAATACCTTTGCATTTTATTATAGTCATTGTTTATATATTTAACTTTTGGTTCCAATGGCAAATAGCAGCACATCTTGTTATGGCTTTGATATTGGATATGATATTAATAGAAGGAGGAAAAATAAATGAAAAAATTATTAAAGAATAATTTATTTGGTATTTTTGCATTTATTGCAACAGTTGCAGCTTCTCAATATACTTGGTTTGGCGTTTATGAAGCAAAAAAACCAGAAGCATTAAAAAGATAGTTGAAAATAATTTTATTATTTTTTGCTATAAAGGATCTCTATAAACATTTCAGAACGAAATTCTATCTCTCTTCATTCTTTCGTTTTTTGCTTATTGTTTGTAGAGATTTTTATTTTGCCTTGTTTTTAAAAAATATTGACTTATGTTATGAACTCCTTTACCATAGGGATATGAATAATCAAAAAAATTTATTAAAATATATATTTGTAGTTATATTGATGTTTGCTGTAGGGATACAGATTGTTTATATATTATTAGAAGAATTAAGAATGTCTTTACCACAAAAATTGATTTTGACATGTATACAGCTTCTTTCAATAGCTGGTTATACATATTTTCATTTGATTGATAAAGATGATTATCAAAAAAATAAAGGTGTTAGAAAAATATATTATGTTGTTTTTATAATGTATTGTATAAACTTATTATATGTTTTATTTTTTGATAGAGATTTTGGGAGGCATAGATTACTTATATCTTATGGACAATATTTTCAATATAATGTCAATTTCATTCCTTTTCATACAATCCATTTATTTATAAAGGGATATCAAATGGGTATTGTTTGTATGGAAACATTATTAAGAAATATTTTAGGAAATTGGATTATTTTTATGCCTATGGCATATTTTCTGCCAACCTTAATACAATGTCAAAGAAAGTTGAGTGTGTTTTTTATAACGATGATATTGATTGTGTTGAGTGTTGAAGTTACACAAGTCTTTTTTAGGATTGGCAGTGGTGATATTGATGATGTGTTATTAAATGTGAGTGGGGCTATTGTGATGTATATCATTTTAAAATATCTTTTGAGAATATGGG
>CATOPA010000029.1 GCA_951801965.1 uncultured Erysipelotrichaceae bacterium
GGCTGTGGCAGTGAAATTATTGATCAATGGTATATTGAAACAAATGATATCATATATGATTGGTTAAAAGAAAAAATAGATTGTTTAGAGTATCATTATTTTGAAGGTGCTTATCATAATGAAGGTGAATGGAGAAAACGAGTTCCATTTTTGCTTCAATTCTTTTATGGAGGATAGATTATGTACAAGATGATATTATCAGATTTAGATGAGACTTTGTTAGTGAATCACCATGTTCCTTCTTTTAATAGGGAGGCTATTTCTTTATTAAAAGATTATGGTGTGAAGTTTGTACCAGCAACTGGAAGAGCTTTTAATATGATTGGAGAAATCTTACAGGAAATAGGTACATATGAACAAGAGGGAGAATATTCTATTTGTTATAATGGTGGTTTGATTGTTGAAAATAAAGATTCACATATTTTACGTTTTTGTGGATTGTCTTTTGAAAAGACAAAGAAAATTTTTGAGATTGGTAAAAATTATGATGTATGTGTATTGATTTTTACTTTAGATTGTTGTTATATTTTCAATGCTGATCCTGATGAAGTTGAAAGAAAGACAGTACAAAAAGCACCATTTCAAGTGATTGAAGAGATGGATATGGATTTTTTAAAGGAGGCAAAAATTGCTAAGATTCTTTTTGAAAGAAGAGATATGCCTTACTTAAAGAGTATTGAAAAAGAGATTCAGCCTTTACTGTTAGATGAATATGCTATCAGTTATTCTTCAGGACGTTATTTAGAATTTAATGCTCCTCATATTAGTAAGGGAGAGGCGCTTTTATGGTTAAGTGATTACTTAAATATCAATGTTGAAGAAACAATAGCTATTGGGGATAATTATAATGATGTCTCAATGATTAAAGAAGCAGGGTTAGGCGTTTGTGTAACTTGTGGGGAAGATGATATCAAAGCAATCTCTGATTATGTAACGAAGCATGATTATGATCAAGGCGCTGTAAAAGAAGTTATTGAAAAGTTTATTGTGGAGGGAAGAGAAAATGTATAAGTTAATAGCGAGTGATATGGATGAGACTTTGTTGAATGATGACCATGAAATTTGTCAAAGAAATATTGATTTGATTCTTAAAGCAAAACAAAAAGGTGTGAAGTTCGTACCTGCAACTGGAAGAGGCTATATGTCTATTCAACAAGATTTGAAACTTTTAAATCTTTATGATGAAGTTGGAGAGTATGTCATTTCTTTTAATGGAGGAGCTTTAACTGAAAATAAAAATAATCGCATGATGTTTTTTGATGGGTTATCTTTTGAAAAAACAAAAGAAATTTTTGAATTTGGTTTGAATTGTGATGTTTGTCAACATGTTTATACACAAGATAAGGTTTATGTGTTTAATCTTTCTGAGTCAGAAGCACAAAGAATTAAACATCAAAAGGTTGAATGTGAGATTATGAGTGAAAACTCTATTGATTTTTTAAAGGATACACCCATTTCTAAGATTTTATTTCAAAATACAGATGTTCCTTATTTGATGAGTTTAGAACCAAAAATGAAGCATATTTGGGAAGGGGAATGTGCTGTCAGCTATTCTTCTAATCGTTATATGGAATTTAATAAAATTGGAGTAGATAAAGGTGCAGGATTAAAACATTTAGCTGATCTTTTAGGAATTGATATTTCTGAGACGATTGCGGTGGGTGATAATTATAATGATATGCCAATGTTAGAAGTTGCAGGACTTTCTGTGGCTGCTAGAAATGCTGTGGATGATGTAAAAAAAGCTTGTGATGTTGTTACTGATGCTGATAATAATGAAGGTGTTATTGCTGAGATTATTGAGAGGTTTATTTTATAATGGATTTTAAAACAATTATTGAAAATGAAAAACAGCTTCCTTATTATCAGGAATTAGAAGCATTTGTCAATCAAGAATATGCAACAAAAACAATTTATCCACCTAGAAAAAGAGTCTTTCATTGTTTTAATTTTAAGGATTATGATGATATTAAAGTTGTCATTATTGGTCAAGATCCTTATCATGAAGAACATCAAGCAAATGGGCTTGCATTTAGTGTTGAAAGAGGTGTAAGAATACCTCCAAGCTTGGTCAATATTTATAAAGAAGCACATAATGATGTTGGTATTGATATTCCAACTCATGGAGATTTATCATCATGGGCTGACCAAGGAGTTTTATTATTAAATACTGTTTTGACTGTTCAGGCACATCGTGCCAATTCACATAAAGATAAGGGTTGGGAAGTTTTTACAAATCATATTATTGAAAAAATGAATCAAAGAGAAAAACCAATTGTCTTTATTTTGTGGGGAAGACAAGCAATAGATAAAGCAAGAATGATTAATCAATCTAGACATTGTGTGATTACAAGTCCACATCCTTCACCATTGTCAGCACATCGTGGTTTTTTTGGATCACGTCCTTTTTCTCAGACAAATCAATTTTTGAAAAGTCAAGGAATTGCTCCTATTGATTGGAGGATTAAATAATGTTTACTCAAATTGAAGAGGCTATTGAGTATATTGAGTCAAAAAGAAATAAAAGAGATATAGATAGTTTTAGAGAAACTTTGAATAAGTGTCATATTTTGATGAAACAAAAAAATATGATTCATATTGCTGGAACAAATGGAAAAGGATCTACAGTGAATTATTTAAGAAGTGTTCTTAATGCTCATGGATATAAGGTAGGAACATTTACTTCACCTTATTTGATTTGTCATAATGATCGTATTCGTGTAGATGATGAACCTATTTCTGATGAAGATTTGTTGATGTATATTAATCGTTATTATGATGTCATTGAAGAAGATGGATTGTCTATGTTTGAAATTGATGTTTTGATTATGTTGGCGTATTTTCAATCATTAGATTTAGATTATCGTATTATTGAAACAGGTATTGGAGGATTAAATGATAAGACAAACGTTATTGATCCTGTTGTCAGTGCAATAACAAATATTGGCTTAGATCATCAAGAACAGTTAGGAGATAATATTTATGATATTATCAATGAAAAAATGGGTATCATTAAGCCTCATCAAATGTTTATAACATCTGAAACAACAGGAACAATCTTAGCACGTTTACAAGAGCAATGTGATGCTCAAGGAGCGAGAATGTATGTTGTTCCTGAATATCAAGTTTCTCGATATCCATTTCATTTTAGGTATCGTGATATGGCATTTACATTGAATAATCAAGGAATATACCAAGTCACAAATGCACGTTTGGCGTTGACTATCGCTTCTAAGCTGATAACATTGGATTCAGTAAAAGCAACATCTGCTATTGAAAATGCTTCTTGGAAAGGACGTTATGAGGCATTACCATATCATGAAACAACTGTTGAAATTGATGGAGCACATAATGTTCCAGGGATAGAAGCGTTAATTCAGACGTTGCGTGTAAAAAATGAAGAAAATGTGAGCATTATTTTCTCTTGTTTAAAGGATAAAAACTTTGATGATATGCTTGATTTAATGCTAAAGGAAGGATATACAGTTTATTTGACATCGTTTAATGACGAAAGGGCTATTGATTTATCAACATTCAAACCTCGCCCTCGTTTGGTTATTGTCAATAGTTTTATAGAAGCTTTAAATACTGCTTGTGTTAAAAAGAGTCATGTTGTGATTACAGGATCTTTGCACTTTATATCAAAAGTCAGAAAATATTTAATAGACCAAAATAAAAGTTTAATAAAATAAGAAATGAAAAGGCGGAATTCCGCCTTTTACTTTTGTTATACAGTTGTTTTTTGAATTTAACGTGTATTAAATTCGATTGGTTCATCAAATTCAGCCCATGTAAAATAGACAAATTGAAAGATATAATACTTTTGGTTTTTAGGGTCTCTCACAACAAAGTGATCTCGTCCAACTTGTTCTATAACGCCTTTATAAACACGATCACGCCAGTCGTCACTGCCTGTGTATGTGAAATAGAATGTTCCAAGTTTTCCGATATTTAAACGTAAAATATTTTCTAGATAAGTTTGATTGGTAATGGGGTTTGGCAAAGAAGAGCCTTGGTTACTTTGCGTTCCCTGAAAAATTGATTGATTATTTGTATCCATAAATCCTCCTATAAGTCACAATTTAATTTTCCACCTGGGGAATAAAAACAATGGTTTTTGTATCGTCCACTTAATTCTCCAAAGAATTGAGATGGACATTCAACATTTGAACCAGGATTTTTAAACCACAATGCACTATATGCTGGAGCAACTCGATATCCTTCAATGTTTCTTAAAGCAAGTTCACGCTCTTTTGCATTGACAGGTTGATTAAATAAAGGTTGTCCAACACCAGAAAAAGCATTTTTTTGATAAACAACTTCATAAATGTTGCGAGTGTTTTTAAAAACATCGCAATTGGCAACAACTCGATTGACGACAACATTTCCTACCATCAGCATTCCTTCTTCCCCTTCACCAAGCGCTTCGGCTTTCATAATACGCGCCAATAGTTCGACATCGGAGTTGTTATATTGGATTCTTGGGGACATATTTATCACCTCTTTTTACTATATGCAAAAAAAATTATTTGTTGACAAGTTTTAAAAAAAGATGAATAAATCAAGAAGATTTTTATTTTCAAAAGATGTGAAAAATATTTTAATATAAAAATGACAAGAAGTTATGTTTTTTTGAATTGATTTGTGTTAAAATAATATATAGGTAAGCACTTTCACATTCAAAGTTTAGGAGGAAAAATTATGAGTAAAGAAATTGTTGCGATGATCTTAGCAGGTGGTCGAGGAACTCGTTTAGAGGCTTTAACAGCTAAAGTTGCGAAACCTGCAGTGTACTTTGGGGGGAAATATAGAATTATTGACTTCCCTTTGAGTAATTGTGCGAACTCTGGAATCGATGTTGTTGGAGTTTTAACACAGTATGAGTCTGTACTACTTGGAACATATGTTGGTGCAGGGTCTAAGTGGGGACTTGATGGAAATAACTCTTTGGCAGCTATTTTACCAGCACGTGAAAGAGGAGAAGTAGGAGCAACTTGGTATGCAGGTACTGCTGATGCCATTTATCAGAATATTAGCTTTTTAGATCAATATGATCCAGAATATGTTTTGATTTTATCAGGTGATCATATTTATAAGATGGACTATGCTGATATGTTAGCAGCACATAAAGCAAAAGGTGCAGATTTAACAGTTGCTGTATTGAATGTTTCTTTAAAAGAAGCAAGTCGTTTTGGTATCATGAATACAAATAAAGATGGTACAATTTATGAGTTTGAAGAAAAACCAAAAGAACCAAAATCAACATTGGCTTCTATGGGAATTTATATATTCACTTATAAAGAATTAAGAAAATATTTAATTGCTGATGCTAAAGATGAAAGCAGTAAGCATGACTTTGGTATGAATATCATTCCTATGATGTTAAATGATGGTAAGAAATTATATGCTTATGAATTTGCTGGATATTGGAAAGATGTTGGAACTGTTGAAAGCTTATGGCAAGCAAATATGGATTTATTAGATGATAAAGAGTTAGATCTTTATAATATTAAAAAAGATTGGAAGATTTATACAGAAGATACATTGAGTAAACCTCAAATTATTGGTGAAGAAGCAAGCATTAAAAATTCACTTGTGACACAAGGATGTATTGTCAATGGTGATGTTGAAGGTTCTGTATTGTTTAACAATGTCTATATTGGTGAAGGAGCAAAAATCGTAGATTCAGTTCTTATGCCAGGGGTATTGGTTGAAGAAGGTGCAGAAGTTTATAAATCAATTATTGATGAGGGTGTTGTTATTAAAGCAAAGGCAGTCATTAACAAAGAAGCTAAAGAAGTACAACTTGTTAGTGACAATGCAAGATAGGAGGTTGCGACGATGGCAAAAGTAGTTGGGATAGTAAATTTACACTCAGATGTAACTTATAAAGGATTAACTGAAAAAAGACCAGTAGCTTCAGTAAGCTTCTTGGGACGTTATGGAATCATTGACTTTGTTTTATCAAATATGTCTAATTCTAATTTAGATACAGTAGGTGTTTTGATTAAAGAAAAACCAAGATCTTTGTTTAAACATTTAGGTAGTGGAAGTTCATGGAATTTTAACTCTAAGTCTGGTGGAGTTTCACTTCTTTATAATGAAAAGTATGCAAATAATGCAATGTATAATCATGATATCAATAACTTGGTTGAAAATATTGCATTTATTGAAAAATCAAAAGCTGATTGTGTTGTGATTGCACCAGCACATATTATTACGACTATGGATTATTCTGAGGTTGTTGATGCTCATATGAAATCAGGTGCAGAAATTACAATGGTTTATCAAAAGATTAGTAATGCTAATGAAACTTTTGTAGGTTCTGATTATTTAAGATTAAAAGGTAAACAGGTCACTGAAATTAAAACAAACAAAGGAAATCGTAAAGAAAGAAATATTTCTTTAGAAACTTATGTTATTAATACAAAGGTTTTATTAAAATTGATTGATTATGCTAAGAAAATTAGTTCATTCTTTGATTTGAAAGATACTTTGACATATTTATGTGATGAAAGAAAGATTATGGCATATGAATATCGTGGCTTTGCAAGATGTATTGATTCTTATGAAGCATATTATAATGTCAGCATGGAATTCTTAGATATGGATATTAATACTCAAGTCTTTAAGAGTGGATGGCCAATTTTTACAAATACAAATGATACACCACCAACAAAATATTTAAAAAATGCAAAAGTAAAAAAATCTTTTGTTGCTAATGGGGCTGTTGTAGATGGTGAAGTTGAAGGATGTATTCTTTCTCGTAATGTTGTCATTGGTAAAAATGCAGTGGTTAAGAATTGTATTATTTTAAATGGATCTAAAGTGAGTCCAAATGCACATTTAGAAAATGTCATTATTGATAAAGATGCACGTATTGAAAAGAAAAAAGAATTAATTGGTGAAGATGGTCCATTGTATGTTAGAGAAGGGGATGTTGTTTAATGAGAATTGTTTTTGCAACAAGTGAAGCGAATCCTTATATTAAATCTGGTGGATTAGCTGATGTTTTAGGTTCATTACCTAAAGCATTGGTTCAAAAGGGGCATGAATGTATTGTTGTTTTACCTAAATATCAGGATATGAAATTGGCAGATACAATTGAGTATGTGACAAGTTATGATATTTGGGTTGGATGGAGAAAATGCTATTGTGGTGTTTTTAAGGCAGAATATGATGGAGTTACTTATTACTTTATTGATAATGAGCAATACTTTAGAAGACCTGGTTTATATGGCTATGACGATGATAATGAAAGATATGCTTACTTTGATTTTGCTGTTTTAGAATTATTGTCGCATGTTGATATTAAGCCTGACATCTTGTCATTACATGATTGGCAGACTGCAATGATTGCAACTCTTTATAAAGAAAGATATGCTTATTATGAATATTATCAAGGAATTAAAGTCACTTTTACAATTCATAATATTGCTTATCAGGGAAAATGTGATCCAGCATTATTAAGTGATCATTTTGGATTAGATAATTATTTATATTATAATGGAAATTGTCGTAATGATGGATGCTTTAATATGATGAAAGCAGCTATCTATTATAGTGATGTTGTGACAACAGTTTCACCAACATATGCTCAAGAAATTTTGACTGATAGCTTTGGTGAAGGATTACAAAGTATTTTACAAATGAGAAGACATGATTTGTATGGTATTTTAAATGGTGTAGATTATGATACAATCAATCCTGCAACTGATCCTCAGATTGTAGAAAACTTTGATAAGGCAACTGTTCAAGAAAAGAAATTGAAAAATAAATTAGCACTACAAAAAGAATGTGGATTACCTGTTAATCCAGATGTTCCTTTAATTGGTATTGTGACAAGGTTAACTTGGCAAAAAGGTCTTGATTTGATTCTTGATCGTATGGATGAATTAATGAAAAGAGATGTTCAAGTTGTTATCTTGGGTGCTGGTGATTTGAAATATGAAGAGCCTTTAAAAGGAATTGCTGCATATCATAATCAAAAATTATCTTTAAATTTAAAATATGATTTTGGATTATCTTGTCGTATTTATGCAGGATGTGATATGTTCTTAATGCCTTCATTATTTGAACCTTGTGGTCTTTCTCAGATGATGTCTTTACGTTATGGAACAATTCCAATTGTTAGAGAAACAGGTGGACTTAAAGATAGTGTTGAGGCATATAATGAATATGAGAACACAGGAACAGGATTTAGCTTTACAAATTATAATGCTGATGAAATGATGAAAATCATTGATTATGCATTAGAAGTTTATAAAGATAAAGAAAAATGGAATGGTCTAGTTCAACGTGCAATGGATGCAAAACTAGATTGGGATAAGAGCGCAGATGCTTATTTGAAAGTTTTTCAGTCATTAATAGATTAGAGATGGTTATCCCATCTCTTTTTTTGTAAAATCATTTTTTATTTGCTTTCTTTTGTGTGATTTAGTACAATAGCTTTGTAAAGGAGAGAGGGATAGAATGCGTGTTTGTATAAAACTATCTATGATATTTCTATTGATTGCAGGATTGTTTGCCTGTGAACAGAAGAAATCACAATCAGTTTTTTTAGAGAAAGATGGAAATTTATATGAAGTGAATGATCATGTTTCTTTTTACCATCCTAAATCTTTTTCTATGAATGTTACATCAGAAAACAAAAACGTTATTGAATTCATTAATGATCAAGAAATGATTTATTATAAAACGATTATAGATGATACTGATAATAAGGTTGAAGATATGCCAGCATTGTATGCAGGTGCCTTAGAACAAGAAGGAGCTATTGATGTTTATTATCAGTCTATGACTATTGAAAGTGGATTGGTCTGTCAAGAGTTTACTGGGATATTTGGGGCAACAGGTGTGAAATTTAAGCATTTGGTGTATTTTACTCCTGATTATTCATATATGCTTTGTTATCAGGCTCCTGATAAGGTTTATGATGATCAGATTGACATTATAACACAATATCTTGTATCGCTTGTTGTTTCATGATATTGAACTTGATTATTAAATAAGGATTTGTTATAGTATAGCTAAATTATAAATAAGAATGAAAAGGTTATGAAATGAATAGAGAAAGCTTGCTGGTGGAAATAGCTTGATGGATGACTTTAGATGCCCTTATTTGAGTCTTTTGAAAAGAAAGAACGTTAACTTGCGTTAAAAGTTGGATTTAAGCATATGATAGAGTGGAGCGTCTTTATCATTTGCTTTTTTGTTTATGAGGAGGTTAATATGAAATTATTTAATACATTGACAAATAAAAAAGAAGAATTTATTCCAATCAGAGAAAATGAAGTCAGTATTTATGTGTGTGGACCAACTGTTTATAATTATGTTCATATTGGAAATACAAGACCAATGATTGTTTTTGATGTTTTAAGAAGAGTTTTTGAATATTTAGGCTATCAGGTGACTTTTGTATCTAATTTTACAGATGTTGATGATAAAATCATCAAAGCTGCAAAAGAAGAAGGAGTCAGTGAAAAAGAATTAACTGATAAGTATATTAAAGCTTATGAAGATGTAAGAAGAAGACTCAATTTATTATTTCCAACATATGCACCTAGAGTTACAGAAACAATGCAGCCAATTATTCAATTCATTAAAGAACTTGTTGATACTGGTTATGCATATGAAATTGATGGAGATGTTTATTTTAGAGTAACAAAGATAAAAGAATATGGAATGCTTTCTGGGATAAAGGTTGAAGATTTGATTGCAGGAGCAAGTGAACGTGTTGATGAAAATGATAAGAAGGAGAGTTCAACTGATTTTGCTTTATGGAAAAAGACAAGTGAAGGAATACAGTTTGAAAGTCCTTGGTCAATGGGAAGACCTGGATGGCATACAGAGTGTGTTGTCATGATTAATGATATTTTTGAAGGTGGACGTATTGATATTCATGGTGGTGGACAAGATTTGAAGTTCCCTCATCATGAAAATGAAATTGCACAATCCATGGCTTGTCATCAACATCCTATTGCAAATATTTGGATGCATAATCAAATGATTAATATCAACAATCAAAAAATGTCAAAATCTTTGGGAAATGTTTTATGGGCAAAAGATTTATTAGATGAATTAGGAAGTCCTGTTTATAAGTGGTTAATGCTTTCAACACATTATCGTAATCCTTTGAATTTTACTGATGAAGTTTTAACAAATGTCAAAAAAGAAGTGTCTAAAGTTGAAAACATTATTAAGCAAGTGTCTTTATATTTACAGGTAAATCACTGTTTAGGTGCTGAGTATTGTTTAGAAACAGTTGATCAAATGGTTAATGCATTGAGTGATGATTTGAATACGTCATTGGCTTTGACTCAAATTTTAGGACAAGTCAAGATATTAAATCAATTGATGAGAACAAAGGACAAAGATGATGTTGAAATCAGTAAGCAATATCAGACATTATTAAAGATGTTAAATGTGATGGGATTTGTTTTTGAAACAAAGAGTTTAAGTGAAGAAGATATTTTATTGTATAATCAATGGATGAAGTATAAAGCGGAAAAGAATTATGAAGAGGCTGATCGTTTAAGACAATTATTACAGGAAAAAGGAATTATATAAGATGCGACCAGAATTAATAAATCCATTAGCGTTAGCATATTTAGGGGATAGTGTCTTTGAGGTTTTTGTGAGAAACTATTTAATTGTAGAAAAAAATATAACGAAACCAGATTTTTTGCAAAAAGAAGCTATTGATTTTGTGAGCGCAAAAGCACAGGCTGCTTTTATGAAGGAAGTAATATCATGCGGGTTTTTAAGTGAAGAAGAAATTGGAATTTATAAAAGAGGACGAAATGCGAAAAGTACAAGGACAATAAAGAATACGAGTGTAATTGTTCATAATCAGTCTTCAGGTTTTGAGGCGTTGATAGGACATCTTTATTTATTGCAAAAAGAAGAAAGATTAAAAGAGATTTTTGAAATGTATAAAGAGTTTGTGGAAAAAAATTCAAAGAATTGATAAAGAGGTAAAATATGAAGCAATATATCTATGGAAAAAATACTATTATGGAATCTTTAAAGGGTGAGAAGGTTATTTATCAAATATACATGGCAAAGAATGTGAATGATGAAAGAATACTGTTTCTTGCTAAAAAAAAGAATATCAAAGTTCAAGTTGTTCATAAGAGTATCTTAAATGACATGGTTAATCATGGTGTTCATCAAGGTGTAGTTGCTGAAGTAGAAGGATATGATTATTATTCTCTTGAAGATATCATTGCTACAATTCCAAGTGACAAGCAACCATTGCTTGTCATGTTGGATGGACTGGGAGATCCACATAATTTGGGGGCAATATTAAGAACATGTGATGCTATTGGTGTGGATGGCGTCATTATTGGTAAAAAAAGAAGTGTGGGTTTAACACCAGTTGTAGCAAAAGTTTCAACGGGAGCTATTGATCATGTTAAAGTTGCGCAAGTTACTAACTTATCAAGAACTTTAGAAAGTTTAAAGAAAAAAGGTTTTTGGATAGTTGGATGTGATTTGAATGAATCACAAGATTATCGTGCAATTGATTATAACATGCCTGTTGTCATTGTGATAGGATCAGAAGGATTTGGAATATCTCGACTTGTAAAAGAACATTGTGATATGAATGTTGTTTTACCAATGGTTGGACATGTGACATCATTAAATGCTTCAGTTGCAACAGCAGTTATTCTTTATCAGGTTTACAATTCTCGTCATCCTTTAAAGTAGAAAGGAGATTGCATGGAACAATGCAGTGACGATGAATTACTCTATTTATTAAGGGCTGGGAATGAAGAAGCTCTGATTTGTTTATATAATCGATATAACTCTTATGCTAAAAAATGGATGTTATCATTTAAGAAATATATTTGTTTTGGATATGATTATGAAGATTATTTACAAATGATAATGTTGTATTTTTTTGATGCAGTAGGATATTATAGAAGTGATCAAAAGACTTCGCTCAAAACATTTTTAAGAATAGTTATGACAAGGCGATTGAAGAATATGATACGTCAGTCTAAAGATTTGAAATTTCAAAGTCAGGTTCTTGGCTCGTTAGATGCTTGGAGTAACTTAGAAGAAAAGAATCAATTTTTAGAATTGTTTGAAGATACCAAAGATGAAATACATCCTCAAAAAGCATTTTTGATTAAGGAAACAAAAGAGTATTATCAGATAGAAATGGATAAGAAAGCATCTCTGTTAGAAAAACAGGTTATGCATTATAAGGAACAAGGTTATAAGCCTCAGGAAATAGCTCATATATTAAGTATTTCATTGAAAAGTGTTCATAATTCACTTTATCGTTATCATAAGAAGATTCTTACTATTGACGAGTTTAAATAAATGTGTTAAATTGTAATAATGGAAAAGGAGTGGTAAACATGAAAGAAAAAATGATTTTAGTATGTACTGAATGTTTGTCACGTAACTATTCAATAACAAAGAATAAAAGAGTGAATGTTGAAAGATTAGAATTAAGAAAATTTTGTAAGAAGTGTGGAAAACACACATTACATAAAGAAACAAAATAGGAGGATTGTCATGAAAATCAAAGAATGGTTCTCAATCAAAGGTGTTCGTCAAGAAATTAAGAAGATCAGTTGGTTGTCAAAGAAAGAATTAGCCTATAATTCATTGGTTGTATTATTATTTTGCTTTTTATTTGGATTATTTTTCTATGGCAGTGATGCTGTTATAGCTATGATTTTAAAAGCATTGGGGATGAAATAGTATGCCAGGAATGAATGAAGAAGGTAGACGCTGGTATGTTGTCAATACATACTCAGGTCATGAAAATAAAGTCAAAGAAAACTTGGAAAAACGTGTTGAGTCTATGGGATTACAAGATTGCTTGTTTAATATCGTTATTCCAGAACATGTAGAAACTGAAATTAAAGATGGAAAAAAGATCAATAAAACAAAAAATATGTGGCCAGGATATGTCTTGGTAGAGATGATTATGACTGATGAAGCATGGTATATTGTTCGTAATACTTCTGGAGTTACTGGATTTATTGGTTCTTCAGGTGGAGGAGCAAAACCATTCCCACTTCAAAATCATGAAATTGAGCCTATTTTAAAGAAAATGGGTATTAGAACATCTGTAGAAGTGAATTATACAGTTGGAGATGAAGTGACAGTTTTATCTGGACCAATGGCTGGGAAAACAGGGAAAGTGGAATCTATTGATTTAGAAAAAGAAACAGCAACTGTTCTTATTGAATTTTTAGGAAATGTAACCCCTGTTGATATAGAATTGATTCAGCTTGAAAAATAAGAAATACGATTTTAAGAAATGGGAAACCATTTCTTTTTTGTTATTGTTTTATCTTATGATAACTTTTTAAAGTACAAAATTATCAAATATATGTTTAATTTTTAAAAATAGGATAGAAAATCATTTGTTTGAGTGGTAAAATAAAAATGATTATCAAAAAATGTCAATTAAGATTAAAAAATGGAGGGTATCTTTATGAATAAAGGAAAGAAAATATTATTAAATCTTATTTTGACAATATCTTTAGTGTTAGGATATTGGTGTATATCACAGAATATTCATGCTGAATATGAAGAAAATAAGACTTCTATGAAAAGCAGTGGTGAAAAACCATCTAGCTATGAAAAACCAAAATATGAAAAAGGAAAGATTAATGTCAATGGATACTATGTTGTGGCAAATGATGGTCAGTTGTCAGAATATTTAGAATGGAGTTTTCCATATGATAATCCTTTACAGGAGGAAGGAAAATATCCAGATCCTGGTAGACCATATCGTTATGTTATGTGGCAGTCTAAGAAAAATGCAAATGGATCATGGGGGAATTGGGAAACACGTTCTCCAGTGGATGTAGATGCTAAAGATGGAAGTGTCTGGATATTGAATGTTGCGCCTGATTCGATTGCAGGTTCAAAAAACTTAGAGAATTGGATGAATACCCCAACAAAGGATTATGATGGGACAAATACAACTATTGGACGTGGTGTCATCAAAGTAAAAACAATCACTATGAGCAGTTTTAATGCAGAGCCAGCTACACAATTAAGGATAAATCCATTAGATAATACAAAAACAAATGAATATCAGTATAGTGTTATTGTATTTGGAACTTGTGACAGTAATGGAAGTCAGGATCTTTCAGCTGCAGCTGTTAGTGAAACAGAGGAGTTCTATAAAGCTGGTGGAGGAGTCATGTTTGGACATGATACAATTATTGGTAGCAATGCAGGCTTTAAAAGATTTGCTGAAAAGGAATATTTGAATATGAATGTTACTGATGTTTCAACAATGGTTGGACATTCTAAGCAAGGGAATGCCTATGTTAAAGTTGTAGATACAGGATTCTTGACAAGTCGTCCATGGAATCTGGAAGGAAAGACACTACAAATTCCAAATACACATACAGTAGGACAAAAAGCAGGAGGAACATATTCAGATTCATCTGCATCACAGCCACGTGTATGGATGCAGCTTTCAGATTCAACTGGAAATGTGAATTCTGTACCAGGTTCATCAGTTGCTCCATTTACAAATCAGCTAAGTAATGGATATCTGGAAACAAACAATTATTATCTGATTACCAATAATCGAATGGCAATGATTCAGACAGGACATAGCAATGGTCAGGCAACGACAGATGAGCAGATGGTCATTGCGAATACATTGATTTATCTGGCACAGTCTACAACGACAACGACAGCAAAGGATGCATCATTTATCGATGAAGCAAAGCCATCAAAGGCACAGGGGAAGGTCAGTGCGATCACACCAGCATCAGATCTGATAAATTACACAGCAACGATAGAATTAACAGGATCAGTTGACTATGGCACAGAATATGCGTATCGTATACAGGCTTTACCACAGACAACAATTTCAGATGGTTCAGACTATAATGAGATCTGGTCAACTACAGCAACCGACCCAACAGATCCTTCTGTTTATAGAGATGAAGCTTTATCAGGGTTAAAGGGATATTATATCGGAGAAGTGAATGATTCACCGACACCAATTGATCTGAAAAGCGTTGATCGAGATAAGATCATTCCAGCATCAGGGTCAGAAGATAAGATCACTGTGGAGACAGGGGCACTTATTCCAGGGAAAACATATTATGCACATACATATGCAGTAGATTATCAGGGGAATGTCAGTGAAGACCTGGTTTTAGAGATAGCAGTCAGCGGACGAGTTGTGAACTTTCATTATATGGACGAAGCCCAACAGGTAGAACAGACCCTTCTCAAGAGCAACGGAGCCTGTGCAACAATGCCAGGAAATATGTCCAGAGAAGGCTATCGTTTTGTAGGATGGTATACAGAAAACGAAGCGATGGAAGTCAATGAAGGAACACAGTTTGATGAAAGCTATGGAGATAAGATAGATGTTTATGCGAAATGGATAAAGACATGGCCGGTGGTCATCGGACAGCGAGGAGAAGGAGAAGTGAGCATAACTTCTTCAAAAGGAGAAGCGAATCCATTTAATGAAGGCAGCGATGTCACTATACATTATGAAGCAGCGAAGGGCTATCAGGCGAAAGCGATCTGGCTGGATGGTGTAGAATATCAGCCAGATGGAAGCGGGAAACTGGTGATTCCTTCTATAGACAAAGAACATTATGTGCTTGTTGAGTTTGAAGTCAAAGAAGAGACATCAAATGAATCATATGAATATTATAGTATTGAAACGATACTTCAAGGTGGAGGAAGCAGTCAGATAACACCAAGTGTGCGACTGGAGAAAAGAGATCCAAAGTGTTCAGACTATGAGGTCAGATGGGAAATAGCAGAAGGCTATGAGATCGCTCAGATCAGAATAGATGGAATTGATCGAAGAGATCTGATAGGAGAAAATCATATTCGCTTTACAAAGGTGAGTTCAGATCATCAGATAGAGATTACTGCAATCAGGAAAGAGAGACAGCAGACAGAGTTTACAGTTCAGACAGAACTGATTGGAGGGCCAGGACAAATCACACCAGGTCGACGTGTCAAATCAGGAGATGCAATGAAAGTCACAAGTCAGGTCAGTGATGGAAGGAACTATGAGATAGTGAGTACAAAAGTCTATGACAGGAACGGAAATGATGTCAGTAGACGATATACAATTCATCAGGGAGAAGTCGCATTAGATCATATTGAAGAAGATCTGAAAGTCGTTGTTGAACTGCAGGCAAAGAAACAGGCAGGGACAGTCGTCATACCACAGAATGATTTATTAAGATTAACGACATCAAAAAGTGGAGAAGGAGAGATCAGTGAATCAAGGATCTTAAAGCGAGGAGACAGTGTCACTGTAGAATGGCAGGCAGAAGAAGGATGGATAGTATCAGAAATCATCATAGATGAAGAAAAGATATATTATCGTGAAAACGAAGATGAAGAGATTCAGACATACAGCTTAAGAGTAGAAGAAAATGGAGACATGCCATTTACTGATATAGAAGAGAATCATTCAGTACATGTCACATTTGAAAAGATAGAAGAAGAGAAGCAGGAAGATACCTACTCAGTAACGACATCGCTCGTAGGATCTGGAGTTGGAACAATCACATCAGGAAATAAGGCGTTAGATGCAGGATCTGATTATCCGATTCAATGGGAAACAGAGAAAGACCATGAAGTTATAGAAGTATGGGTCAATGGTGAATTAAGAGAAGACCTGAAGGGAATGAATCAATTTAATATTGAGGATATCGCTCAGGATTATGAAATCATCGTTGTTGTGAAGAGAGTATTGAATATAGATACAGATGGAGACGGAAAGCCAGACATCAATATAGACACAGATGACGATGGAAAACCAGACATCAACATAGACACAGATGATGATGGAAAGCCAGATATCAATATTGTTGATAAAGATGGTGATGGAAAACCAGATCCAATTGATCCGACTGATCCGGATCAGGAGAAAAAGCCAAATGTAAATGTAGATACTGATGGCGATGGAAAACCAGACATCAATATAGACACAGATGGAGACGGAAAACCAGATATCGATATCGTAGATAAAGATGGCGATGGAAAACCAGACCCAATTGATCCAGCTGATCCAGATAAGGAAAAGAAACCAAATGTGAATGTAGATGTCAATGGAGATGGGAAACCAGATGTCAACATAGACACAGATGGCGATGGAAAACCAGATATCAATATCGTCGATAAAGATAAAGATGGAAAACCAGATCCTATTAATCCAAATGATCCAGATCAGGATAAGACACCAGATGTGAATATAGATACTGATGGAGATGGAAAACCAGACATCAATATCGATACAACAGGAAATGGAAAACCAGACATCAATATCGACACAGATAATGATGGAAAGCCAGATATCAATATCGATGTCAATAATGATGGAAAAGCAGACATCAACATAGATACAGATGGAGATGGAAAAGCAAATATCAATATTGATAAAGATGGCGATGGAATAGCAGATGTGAATATAGATGTGAATGGAGATGGAATACCAGACTTAAATATTGAAGGTATTTTAGA
>CATOPA010000030.1 GCA_951801965.1 uncultured Erysipelotrichaceae bacterium
CGCCCCTTCTACAAAGATTGACAACCCCGGTCAATTGTGGTATGCTAAAGAAAAAGAGGCGCCCGGTCCTGGACGCCTTGCAAAAACAAAATATCACTATGGGAAAAACAGAAGAACCCATAGGCAGCCGCAGGGAGCGGCAACTCCCCACGGCCTGCGCAGGCGAACGCACCGCCCACACAACAGGTTAACCCTGTACCTTAGCGGTATTATACAGGATTTTCCCCCTCTTCGCAAGAGGGTACTTCCACTATCACCTCTCAATCTTGTATATCCTCTGTGTGTATGAAGGTAAGAACACTGTGTGGCAATTTCGGATTGCCTGCACGGTGTTTTTCTGTTTTTCTCCAAGGTTGGTCTGCGGAGCGGGGAAAGCGTGCCCCTCGCTCCGGGACCCGCCGCGGAGGAATACATGGATCCATATGCAGAGGGGATCGATCTACAGACACAGACAGAAAGAAACGCAAATAACAAAGAAGCGGGAAAAGGCCCGGACGCTCCCGGCAGGCAGCATCCGGGGCCTTTTTTCTGTATTAAGAAATTCTGAAAATTCATCATACAGGAAAATTAAATTTGCGCCCGCACAATTACCATGTCTCGTGCCAAGAACTGAGGGACAAGAACGTCGATGGCGTTTTTTATGTCTGTTCGCAGTTTTATAATCCAAATAGAATAGGAGAAGATTAAATGCAAACATTAATTAACATTATTGTATTTTTACTTGTTTTAGGAACGATTATTATTATTCATGAATTAGGACATTTTTTGGCTGCAAAATTATTTGGAGTTTATTGTGGTCAATTTTCAATTGGGTTTGGTCCAAAAATATGGTCAAAAAAGGGTAAAGAAACTGAATATGAGTTGAGAGCTCTGCCTTTTGGTGGGTTTGTAGCTATGGCTGGAGAAGAAGATCAAGAAGATAATGAATCTATGAAAAATGTTCCTTATGAAAGAACATTAAAAGGAATTAAGGCCTATCAAAAAATAATTATTTTTGGTGCAGGTGTTTTTATGAATTTCATTTTGGCTATTGTTGTTTTATTTTCTGTGAATCTTGTTTCTGGAAAAGTTCCTGTAGTCGTTGCTCAAATTGGAGAGATTGCCCAAAATTCACCAGCACAGGAATATGGTTTAGAAGTGAATGATGTTATTACTCAAGTAGATGTTCAAGAAACTGGAGAAACTTATTTAATTTCTAATTATGGCGATTTAGATTTGTCAAGAAATCATTTAAATACTGAGTCTGATACTATTCATGTTACTGTAACTGTTCAAAGAAATGATTCAAAACAATCCATTCCTATGACGCTTTCTTATGATGCTCAAAGAGGAATATATCCATTAGGAATTGTACAGGCAACAAGAGCAATGAGTTTTCCTGAAGTGATTCAATATACATTTATGTCTTTTGGTGAAATGAGTGTAGCTATTTTTCAAGCTTTAGGGCAATTAATAACTCAGTTTTCAAAAACTATAACACAATTATCTGGACCAGCTGGAATTTATCAAATTACTGCTGAGGTCACTGAATCTGGGCAAGTAGGCTATATTTTTAATCTTTTAGCTATGCTTTCTGTTAATGTTGGAATATTCAATCTCTTACCTATTCCTGGATTAGATGGCTGTCAAATTTTATTTGTTGTTGTGGAAAGAATTATTGGAAGAGAATTACCATCAAAAATGAAACTTATTTTACAAATGATGGGATTAGCTTTAGTTATGTTACTTATGATATTTGTTACTTTTCAAGATATTTCTAGAATATTTGGTTAAGGGATTGTTAATCCCTTTTCATATGAAAGGAGGTATATTATGAATTATATGTCAGTACTTTTAGAGCAACTTCATTTAGATAATGAGGTGAAGGAACTCAAAAATATTTCTATTGATAGAGTTGTTGTCAATAAGGATAATTCATACGTTTTTTATATGAGTGCATCACATATTAT
This sequence comes from uncultured Erysipelotrichaceae bacterium, assembly GCA_951801965.1. Lineage (GTDB taxonomy): Bacteria > Bacillota_I > Bacilli_A > Erysipelotrichales > Coprobacillaceae > CATOPA01. The sequence goes on from CATOPA010000030.1 coordinate 1,950, forward strand.
TCCTTTAGATGAAATTCGTATTTTATTTTCTGCAAAAGAAAACTTTCCTTATCCAGTAGATTTCATTTTTGATTGGATGTCTTCATATAGTGCTACTGATGTAGAACAATATGCACAGTTTATTTTTCATGGTCTCAAAGGAAGATATCCTCAAATACAATTTATAGAAGAGGAAAATTTATCTTTTGAAAATAATGTACTAAAAATAGAAGTTTTAAATGAAATCCAGCTTCAGCAATTGCAACATCTTTATAAAATTTTTGATAAATATTTTAATAAATTTGGAATACAGATAGGATTTGAAGCATATATAGATACTCAAAACGAAGCTTATCAATCTATTCAAGATGATATGGATGCTCTAAATGAGGTTGTTGTTAATCAGGAAACTTTCCATGCAACCATTGAAGATAAACCTCATCAACAAAATACTAAACCAAAATTTCACTCATATAAAAAAGATTATTATTCATTAACAATTGATGAAATTGATGAAACTGTTAAAGAGGTAATGATTCAAGGATATATTTTTAATGAGGATTCTAAAAAAGTAAAAACTGGAAAAACAATACAATCTCTTTATATAACAGATTATACAAATAGTATTGTTGTCAAAAGATTTGAAAATAAGGGTGGAAATAGCTTAGAAGAAATGAATAAAGTGAAAAAGGGTGGCAAATGGGTAAGAGTTAAAGGAAATGTTGAGTATGATACATTTGCTAAAGATACGGTTATCATGGCAAGAGAGGTAGAAGTGATACCACCACCTAAAGTGAGAATGGATGATTCTCAAGAAAAACGTGTTGAATTGCATGTTCATTCTAAGATGTCTCCTATGGATGGAATAGGAAGTATTAGTGAATATATTGAACGAGTGGCCTATTGGGGACATAATGCAATAGCGATTACTGATCATGGAAACGTTCAATCTTTTCCTGAAGCACAAATGGCAAGTATAAAAAACAAGATCAAGATGATTTATGGTGTTGAAATGTATATGATTGATCCTGATTTTACTGTTGTTTATAATGAGAAGAGTATGGAATTGCGTGATTTAACTTTTGTTTCTTTTGACTTAGAAACGACAGGACTTTCAATAATGGATGATGATATTACAGAATTTGGTGCTGTTCGATATAAGAATGGACAAGAAATTGATAGAATTCAAAGTTTAATTAAACCACATAAACGTATTTCTCAAAAAATCACTCAATTAACTCATATTACAAATGATGATGTTAAAAATGCACCTACAATTGAAGAATATATTCCGAAAATTTTAGAATTTTTTGGTGATGATGTCATTGTTGCGCATAATGCCACTTTTGACGTTGGTTTTTTAAATGAAATTCTTCAAAGACATGGATATCAAAAGTTAAAAAATCCTGCTGTTGATTCTCTTGCTTTAGCATGGAAACTTTTGCCAGAATTAAAAGGTTATAGATTAGGAAATGTTGCTAGGCATTATCGTATAGCTTATGATGGAGATGACGCTCATAGAGCTGATTATGATGCTGATGTTTTAGCAGGTGTTTTTAATATGATGCTTCATGATATGATGCAAAGAAAATATTATAATTTATTAGACATGAACCAAATAGCATGTGAAAATGCTTATAAAATTGTGAGACCAAAACACATGTGTATTTTGGCTAAAAATAAAGATGGTTTAAAGAATATGTTTAAACTTGTTTCAGAATCTAATACAACGTATTTTGAAAAAACTGCACGTATTCCAAGAGAACGTTTAGAGCATTATAGAGAAGGGTTACTATTTGGAAGTGGTTGTTATAATTCAGAAATATTTGATTTAGCTATGACAAGAAGTCTTGATGAATTAGAAAAAGCAATGAATTTTTATGATTACATAGAAATTATGCCTTTAGATATTTGTCGTTATTTTGTAGAAAGAGGAAGAATAGACACTGACGAAGATTTAATACGTATTTTAAGACGTATTGTTGATATGGCAAAATCATTAGGAAAAACTATTGTTGCAACTGGTGATGTACATTATTTAGATCAAAAGGATAAAATTTTTAGAGATGTTTTTACTTGTAATCCAAAAATAGGACTTGGTGGAGCTTTACATCCTTTAACTGACAGATCAAATCCTATGGCGTGGACTCCTGATGAGTATTTAAGAACAACACAGGAAATGATGGATAGTTTACCATATTTGACTGATGATGAAAAATATGAGTATGTTGTTACTAATACACAAAAAATAGCAAGTATGATAGATGGAGATTTTCATGTTGTTCATGATAAGTTATTTACTCCTCATATAGATAAGGCTGATGAAAATTTAAGACAACTCTGTTTTGAAAATGCACATAAACAATATGGAGAAGTATTACCAGATATTGTTAAAAAACGTTTAACTAAAGAATTAGATAATATTATTAAACATGGATTTGGGGTTATTTATTATATAGCTCATAAATTAGTAAAAAAATCTAATGATGCTGGTTATTTGGTTGGTAGCCGTGGTTCTGTTGGTTCATCTTTTGTAGCAACAATGGCAAATATATCAGAAGTAAATCCATTACCTCCACATTATTATTGTCCACATTGTCAATATAATGAGTTTTTGCCAGAAGGTTATATTGCTAATGGGTACGATTTACCAGATAAAGTATGTCCAAAATGTGGAAAACCGTTGAAAGGTGATGGACATAACATTCCGTTTGAAACGTTTTTAGGATTCAATGCTGATAAAGTTCCAGATATTGACTTGAACTTTTCTGGAGATTATCAGCCAACTGCTCATGCATATACAAAAGAAATTTTTGGAGAAAGTCACGTTTATCGTGCAGGAACAATCTCAACAGTTGCTGAAAAAACAGCATATGGATATGCAAAAGGTTATGCTGAACTCATGGGCAAAGAGAACACAATACGTGCTGCCGAACTTGAAAGAATTGCTAAAGGATGTACAGGTGTAAAACGTACAACAGGACAACACCCTGGAGGAATTATTGTTATTCCTGAAAATATGGATGTTTATGACTTTACACCATATCAATATCCTGCGGATGATTTATCAGCAGAATGGAAAACAACACATTTTGACTTCCATGCAATTCATGATAATGTTTTAAAATTTGATATTTTGGGACATGTTGATCCAACTGTTATTAGAATGCTTCAAGATCTTACAAATGTGAATCCAAAAGATATACCAACAAATGATCCTAAAGTTATGAGTTTGTTTAATTCTACTGATGCTTTAGGAGTGGATTTGAGTTTTCTCAATTGTAAAACAGGTGCTTTAGGATTGCCAGAGTTTGGAACAAAATTTGTTAGAGGAATGTTAGAACAAACTCATCCAACATCTTTTAGCGATTTGGTTATTTTATCTGGATTGTCTCATGGAACTGATGTTTATCTAGGAAATGCTGAAACTCTTATTTCTTCAGGAACTTGTACGTTAAAAGAAGTTATCGGATGTCGTGATGACATTATGGTTTATCTTATTGAAAAAGGTTTACCTAATAAAGATGCATTTGATATTATGGAATGTGTTCGTAAAGGGAAATCACCAGTTGTTTTCCCTGAAAAGAAATATGAAGAGCTTATGAGAAAACATGATGTACCAACATGGTATATTGAATCTTGTAAAAAAATCAAATACATGTTCCCTAAGGCACATGCTGCTGCTTATGTATTAAGTGCTGTACGTGTGGCATGGTGGAAATTATATTATCCAAGAGAATACTATGCTGTTTATTTTACAACACGTTGTGATGCTTATGATATAGAAACAATGATTCAGGGAAGAGAAACTGTTTATTCTAAATACAAGCAAATTTTAAATGACAAACAAAATGGTGTCAAAATTTCTAATAAAGAAGAAGCACTGATTACTGTATTTGAAATTGCATTAGAAATGTTTGAAAGAGGATATTATTTTAATAATATTTCTTTAGAAGAATCCGATTCTCAAAACTTTATTTTAGATCCACATGATGATAAAGCACTTCTGCCTCCATTTACATCAGTAGATGGACTTGGAGCAGCCGTTGGGGATAGTGTTATTGAAGCAAGAAAAGAAAATTTGTTTTTATCAAAAGAAGATGTTGTAAAAAGAACAAAACTAACAAATACACAAATTGATTTTTTAACTAAAATTGGTGTGTTTGAAAATATGTCTGAAGAAAATCAATTATCTTTATTTGATATTTAGTATAAAGAGAAAGAAATAAGTAAATTGCTTTTTGAATATAAATTATAGACCATTATAAAACATTTGAATATTTTATGAAAAGGTTTGTATATATGATAATAGCAATAGAAGGAAAAATAAAATTTTTATAAATTATACCATTAATACATTGTTTTTCTTGTTTAAGTATGTTATAGTGATTATGTAATAAATGATTTACACGAGAGGGGAAACCCTCTCATTTATATTTATTGATGGAGGAAAATATGTTAGAGAAAATCAAGATATTAATTGATCCTATTTTGAAACAACATAATGTCTATCTTGATGATATTGAGTATGTTAAAGAGAAAAATGAATGGTTTTTGAGAATTTTTATTGAAAAAAATGATGGTCATTTGGATATGGATACATGTGTTGCAGTGAGTGAGGATATTTCACTAAAAATGGACGAGGAAGATATTATTACTGATGAATATTATTTAGAGGTTTCTTCTCCTGGTGCTGAGAAGCCATTAAAAACATTGGAATCTGTTCAAAAGAGTATTGGTCAATATGTATTTATTCAATTTAAAAGACCTATTCAAGGGTTAGAAGAGGTTTATGGAACACTTTTAGATCTTGAGGAAGAAGAAATCACATTAGAATATTTCGTAAAAAATATTAAAAAGAAATGTATATTTGAATACAAAGATATTGCTTTTATAAGATTAGCTGTTAAGTTTTAAGGAGGAAGTAAATAAATGGCTAGTAAAAAATTTATCCAAGCTTTAGAATTATTGGAAAGTGAAAAGGGAATAAAGAAAGAAATTGTATTAGACGCTTTAAAAGAAGCTTTAGAAAAATCTTATAAAAAGAATTATGGGGGTCCAAAATCTATTATAAGAGTTGAAATCAATGAAAATAATGGAAAAATTCGTCTCTATGAAATTAAACATGTTGTTGATGATGTCATGGATGAGGATTTTGAACTTTCATTAGAAGAGGCACAAATGATAAATCCAAAATATCAAATTGGAGATGATGTTGTGACTGAAGTTGCTCCAGAAGTTTTTGGACGTTTGGCTGCAATTCAAACAAAACAGTTACTTAAACAAAAAATTAGAGAAGCTGAAAAAGAAACTTTGTATAATGAGTATATTGATAAAAAAGATGACATTATTACAGGAATTGTTGATCGTGTAGAAGAACGATTTGCAATTATAAATATTGGTAGAACTGGTGCTTTACTTCCATTAAATCAACAGATTCCTGGAGAAAAAATTTATGAAGGTCAACATTTAAAAGTATATGTTAGTGATGTGGAAAGAAATACTAAAGGAACTCATATTGGTGTTTCTAGAACTGAACCTGGATTAGTAAGAAGACTATTTGAAATGGAAGTTCCTGAAATTTTTGATGGTATTGTAGAAATCAAATCAGTTGCTAGAGAAGCTGGGGATAGAAGTAAAATTGCTGTTTATACTTCTCATCCAAATGTTGATCCAATTGGTTCTTGTGTTGGACCAAAAGGAAGTCGTGTAAGAAATGTTGTTAATGAGTTAAATGGTGAAATGATTGATATTATTGAATGGACTGATGATCCAGTAGCATTTATTTCTCATGCTTTATCTCCATCTGAAGTTGTTTATGTGAATATCAATGATGAAAATCATTCTGCATTGGTTGTTGTTCCAGATAATCAATTATCATTAGCAATTGGTAAAAAAGGACAAAATGCAAGATTAGCTGTTCGCTTGACTGGATGGAAGATTGATATTAAATCAGCAAGTGAGGCTGAAATGGAAGGGATTGTTCATCAACAAAATGATCATTTCGAAGAAACTTTTGAAGAAGAAATGATTACTGATGAATTTGATTTTGAAGAAGATTTTGAAGAAATTGAAGAACCAGTTATTGAAAAAGTTGTTCAAGAGGTTGATATTTCTCAAGAAGATGTTGTTATTGAAGAAGCAGAAGAAGATGAAGGGCTTTATAATGAAGCAATTGAATCTCATGAATTAGAATTACAAGATGAAGATGATGAAAGTTATAGTAATGATTATGATGATTATGACGATGATTATGATGACTATGACGATTATGATTATGATCCTAAGTATGATGAAGATATTGATTACGATGAATTTGATAAATATTATGATGAAAAATAGGAGTGATTTCATTGAAAAAGATACCTTTAAGAAAATGTGTTGCAACACAGGAACAATTGCCTAAAAAGGAATTGATACGTATTGTAAGAAATAAAGAGGGACAGGTTTTTGTTGATCCAACAGGAAAGATGAATGGTCGTGGTGCCTATTTAAAACGCAGTCATGAGGCTATTGAAATTGCAAAAAAGAAAAATGTACTTAAACGTTCTTTAGAAGTAGATATTCCAGATTCGATTTATGAGGAATTAGAATCATATGCTAAATGATAGTGTTCTCTCACTACTTGGATTAGCTTCTAGAGCACGTATGATTTCAAGTGGTGACATTTTATTGAATGATATTCGTAAAAAGAAAGTATCTCTTGTTCTTGTTGCACAAGATGCAAGTGATAATACAAAGAAAAAGTATACTGATAAATGTTCTTATTATCAAATTGATATAAGAATTATTGGAAAAATTGACGAATTGTCTCATGCTATTGGTAAAAACAATCGTGTTGCAATTGGGATAAAAAATGATGGTTTTGCAAATAAAATCAAATCAAAATTAGGAGGTTGATGTTATGGCAAAGAAAAATAATTCAACAAAGAAGAAAGGACAACAAAAGAAAAAGTTGATTTCTAATATACCTAATAAGAAAAAAGAAGAAAAACTTATTGGAGATGGTATTGTTGAATATGAAGAAGGAATTACAGTTGGTGAATTATCAGAATTAATTGGACAAACACCTGCTAATGTTATTAAAGTTCTCTTTATGCTTGGAACAATGGTAACAATCAATTCATCTTTAGATGATGAGCAAGTTGAATTGATTTGTATGGAGTATGGCTATGAGGTCAAGAAAAAAGTCGTTGCAAATGAAATCAATTTTGAGGATATTGAAATTGTTGATGATGAAGATGATTTAGAAGGAAGACCACCAGTTGTTACAATTATGGGCCATGTTGACCATGGAAAAACAACTTTATTAGACTACATTAGAAAATCTAGAGTTGTTGAAGGAGAATTTGGTGGTATTACACAACATATTGGTGCTTACCAAGTGAAAGTACATGGAAAGAAAGTTACATTTTTGGACACTCCTGGTCATGAAGCTTTCACTGCTATGAGAGCACGTGGAGCACAAGTAACAGATATTGTTATTATTGTTGTTGCTGCTGATGATGGTGTTATGCCTCAAACAAGGGAAGCAGTTGATCATGCTTTAGCTGCGAAGGTTCCAATTGTTGTAGCTATTAATAAAATTGATAAGGATGGTGCTGATCCAGAGCGTATTAAAGGTGAGATGAGTGAACTAGGATTAATGCCTGAAGAATGGGGAGGAGAAACAGTTTACTGCAATATCTCTGCAAAAAAAGGAACTGGAGTTCCTGAATTATTGGAAACATTAACAGTTGTAGCTGAATTAGCTGATTTAAAAGCAAATCCTAAAAGATATGCATATGGAAGTGTTGTTGAGGGAAGACTTGATAAAGGGCGTGGTCCTGTTGCAACATTGTTAGTTGAAAATGGAACTTTAAGAGCTGGTGATCCAATTGTTGTAGGAACAGCATATGGAAGAGTTCGACAAATGTTAGACGATTCTGGAAGAGATTTAAAAGAGGCTCTGCCTTCTACACCTGTTGAAATCACAGGATTGAATGATGTTCCTACTGCTGGAGATAAGTTTATGGCTTTTGAAACTGAGAAAATGGCTCGTCATGTTGGTGAAGAAAGACAAAAAGCAAAGCAAGAACAAGAACGTGGTGTAAGTTCTGCTATGAGTCTTGATGATTTGTTTAATCAAATAAAAGATGGACAAGTTGCTGATTTAAATATTATTGTAAAAGCAGATGTTAATGGAACTGCTGAAGCTGTAAAAGGTTCTTTAGAAAAAATTGATATTGATGGCGCAAGAGTTCATGTTATTCGTTCAACTGTTGGGGCAATTAGTGAATCAGATGTTTTATTAGCAAGTGCTTCTAAAGCAATTATTTATGGATTCAATGTTCGTCCTGATGCTAATGTAAGACGTAAAGCTGAAGAAGAAGGTGTTGAAATTAGACTCCATAATATTATTTATAAAATGGTTGAAGAAATTGAAGCAGCAATGAAAGGAATGCTTGCACCTGTATTAGAAGAAGTGATTACTGGACAAGCTGAAATCAGACAAGTGATTAAAGTCTCAAAAGTGGGTAATATTGCTGGATGTTATGTCACTGATGGATATATACGAAGAGATTGTGGTGTACGATTGATTCGTGATGGTGTTGTTATTTATGAAGGAAAGCTTGCTTCTCTAAAACGTTTTAAAGATGATGCCAAAGAAGTTGCTGCTGGATATGAATGTGGTATGACAATCGAAAATTATAATGATATCAAAGATGGTGATATTGTTGAAGGTTATATCATGGAAGAAGTTGAAAGAAAGTAGGAATGATTGAAAAGTGGTATTAAAAAAAGAAAAATTGAATAATATTATTCAAAGAGAACTTTCTTCTATTTTACAAACAGAAGTGAGAAATTCTTCTATTGGTTTTTGTACAATTACTGGTGTTGAGACAACGAATGACTTATCTATTTCTAAGGTTTATGTTTCGTTTTTGAATAAAAATACAAAGAAAAGTATGGAAGCTTTAGAAAAATCAAAAGGTTATATTCGTTCATTATTAGCAAAGAGATTAACTATTAGAAAATGCCCTGAACTTCATTTTGTATTAGATACTTCATTAGAATATGGAAATAAAATTGAGAGTATTATTCATGAATTGAATAAAGATGAAAAGCACTAAGGTGCTTTTTGTTATCATATTGTTTGTGAATTATTTTACAATATATATGTTTAAAAAAGAAAGTGAGGATTAAAAATGTTATTAAAGGATAAAGTGGCAATTGTAACAGGAGGAACAAGAGGAATTGGCTATGCAACAGTTAAAGCGTTTTTAGATCATGGAGCAAAAGTTGCTTTGTTTGGTTCTCGAAAAGAGACAGTTATGATTGCATTAGAAAAACTCAAAGAAGAAAATAAAGATTATCCTGTTATTGGAATGTATCCTGATTTGATGAATGTTAATGAAATTAAAGATGCATTTCAAAAGGTGCTTGATACCTTTGGAAAGATAGATATACTTGTGAATAATGCTGGTATTTCACAAAGGGATAAGATATTTGATTATGAAATTGAAGACTTTGAAAAAATTATGAATTTAAATGTAAATGCTGTTTTCATTTGCTCAAAGGAGGCAGCACATATTATGAAGGAAAATGGTGGAGGAGTTATTTTAAATACAAGCTCTATGGTTTCATTATATGGGCAACCAGCTGGTGCTGGATATCCAACTTCTAAGTTTGCTGTAAATGGTATGACTAAATCTTTAGCAAGAGAACTTGGAAAGGATCACATTCGTGTAAATGCAGTTGCTCCTGGAGTCATTAAGACAGATATGGTAGCTGCATTACCCAATGAAGTTATTCAGCCATTAATTCAATCAATTCCTTTAAGAAGAGTTGGAGAGCCAGAAGATGTTGCTAATGCTTTTGTATTTTTAGCTAGTGATATGGCTAGTTATATAACAGGTGTTGTTTTATCGGTTGATGGTGCAACAATGTCTTAAATAATGAAAAGGTGTACTCTGTATGCCTTTTTTTGTTTAAACAGTAATATGAACGTGTTATAATAAAAAATAGGAGGATGAAATAATGAAAAAAGTAATTATAAACGGGAATATTATTCTACATGATGAGATTGTTCAAAAAAATGTTTTTATTGAAAATGATCGTATAGTAGAAATTAGTGATCATCAGGTGAATGATGAAATGATTATTGATGCTCAGGGATTGTATGTAGCTCCAGGATTCATAGATGTTCATACACATGGACGTGGTGGCAGTGATACAATGTATGCCACTTTTGATGACTTAAATACAATTTCAAAAGCTGCTCTTCAAACTGGAGTTACTTCTTTTTTACCTACTACTATGACTATGCCTGTTGAAGATATTGCAAAGGCTGTTGAAAGTGTAGCTCAATGTAAAGAAAAAGTTGAAGGTGCTCAAATTTTAGGTATTCATCTTGAAGGTCCATTTTTTAACAAGAAATATAAAGGTGCTCAACCTGAAGAATGTATGATTCTACCAACTGTTGAAAATTATTTGTCTTTTGTTGGAGAAAATCAAAATGTTATTAGAAAGATTTCTATAGCACCTGAACTAGAACATTCTATTGAATTAATTGAATATTTACAAAATCAAAATACTGTTGTCTCTTTAGGACATACAAATGCAACTTTTGAAGAAGCACAAAAAGCAATTGATGCAGGGGCAACTTCTGGGACACACACATATAATGCAATGACACCTTTAACACATCGTGCACCTGGCGTTGTTGGTGCTGTTATGATTAATGATAGTGTTTATGCAGAACTTATTTTAGATGGTATACATGTTCATTTTGCTGCAGCAAAAGCTCTGTTAAGAGCTAAAGGAAAAGATAAACTTATTTTGATTACAGATTCTATTGAAGCAGCAGGATTGCCAGATGGAACATATAAGCTAGGGACACAACCTGTTTATGTAAAGAATGGTGAAGCTAGATTGGCTAACGGTGCTTTAGCAGGAAGTATTGCGAATATGAATGAGTGTGTAAGAAATGCGTATAAGTACCTTGGATTATCTTTGAATGAAGCAGTTAATTTAGCAAGCTATAATCCAGCACAAAGTTTAAATGAAGATCTTTTAGGTGAAATTAAAGTTGGAGCATATGCTGATATTATTTTCTTTGATGAAGATATACAAATTGCAAAGACAATGATTAAAGGACAAATGAAATAGGAGAAAAAAGAATGGTAAATTTAAAAAATGATTTATTAGAAGTTGAATTAAATCCAAAAGGTGCTGAAATAATAAAAATAACAGGACAAAAAGATCATATCAATTATATGTGGAGAAGAGATCCTTCTCTTTGGGCAAATAGTGCGCCAATTTTATTTCCAATTGTTGGAGCACTACAGAATAATGAATGTCGTATAGATGGGAAAACATATACAATGACACAACATGGTTTTTCTAGACACAGTATTTATGAAACAAACCAAATTTCTGATACATGTGTTGAGTTTTCATTAGTGCCTAATGATGATATATTGAAGCAATATCCTTATTTGTTTCATCTTAAAGTTGTATATACTTTAAATGGTAACCAATTAAAATGTCAATGTATAGTTAAAAATACTGATCAACGTCCTATTTATTTTCAAATAGGTGGACATCCTGCATTTGCGTGTCCATTTATGGAAAATGAATCAAGTAATGATTATTATATTGAATTTGAAAAAAATGAAGTTTTACAGCAAAAAATAATTGATGTTAAACAGAAAGGAATGTCATATGAGACTCAATTGCTTTTTGATAATGAGAAAAGATTTTTTGTAAGACAAGCATTATTTAATAATGATGCTATTGTTATTAAAGATATGAAATCGTCTTATATAACATTAAAATCTTTAAATCATCAAAAATCACTTCGTTTTTATGTGGAAAATTTCAATCATTTAGGAATATGGACAGGTAAGCATGTTGGTGGCTTATTAGCTATTGAACCATGGGTTGGACATAGTGATTATGTTGGATTTAATGGTGAATTTAAAGAGAAAGAAGGAGTTGTTTCTCTATCAGAAAATCAAGAATTTTCTTGTCAGTTTATTATTGAAATTCAACAATAATGACAATTATTTTAATTCTTTTATGATATAGTCAATTCATGAAAATAAAAATTATTGAAAAAACGCATGAATTAGATTTACAGGATGCTTTAAATGATTTTATAGAAAGTCAGCATCCAAATATACAATCACTTCATTATCAAGTAGCAATGACATCACATAATGGCGAATTAGAATACAGTTTTAGTTGTCTTATTGTATATTTGTCATAAACAAGAGCCATAATAATGATGGAGGTGAAAGCCAATGGCTAAAGATGTCAGATGTAATGTAGAAAGTTGTAAACATCATTGTAATGGTCGTTGTGATGCGTCTTGTATAACTGTGAATAATTGTCATTGTCATAAAGCTAAAGATACAGAAGAAACTGCTTGTGATACATTTGAATTAAAATAAGAAACATTATAATGAAATAGATCTCATTATTTAGATATCTAAATAATGAGATTTTTTTAATGATAAGATAATGAAAGTATAAAATGAATATTTAATAAATGAACTTGACTTCATAATTAGCCTTTTTTCGTTTATCAAAACATGTTATAATGTCTTTGTGGTGATTATAATGAAAAAATTCATATTACCTATCATTTGCTTTTTATTGTGCGCTTGCCAAAATAAAATGAATCATAATGAAGAATTTCAATTGTATGATCAAATGAAAGAAAGACTTTTAAGACAAGAAAATTTTGATGAAGATTATCCATTTGAAATAGAATTAAATTATTATGAGCATGATAATGAATTAATTTATGATGTTGTCATTAATAATTCAAAAATAGATATGTATCACTGTATATTTTTAGTGTATGCTAATGAATCACAAGATCAGCTGTGTCCATCATTAGGAATATTTGATAGTGAGATATATTCAATAAAAAAGCAAGGTTCTCAAAAAAAGGGAATGTATAAAGGAGTTATACTTTCTGGGAAATCACAAGAAAGACAAAATATACGTTTGTATATTCAATATTATAGTGATGAATCATTAGAAAATAAAAATGAGATGTTTATAGAGGTAAAAGATGAGATTAGATAAATTTTTAGCGCATCATGGTTTTGGTACAAGAAAAGAAGTGAAATCTCTTATAAAAAAGGGATTTGTTAGTGTTAATGAAAATATTGTGAAAGTAGATAAAGTTCATGTTGATCCGTATCATGATGTCATCAAAGTTAATAATGAATTGATTGAGTATGAGGAAAATGTTTATTATATGTTAAATAAACCAGCTGGATATGTAAGTGCAACAGAAGATCAAATTCATCCAACAGTGATTGATCTGATAGATGATTATCATCCTGATCTTTTTCCTGTTGGGCGTTTGGACATTGATACAGAAGGATTGTTAATTATAACAAATGATGGACATTTGGCACATCAGTTGCTTTCTCCTAAAAAACATTGTTCAAAAATTTATTATGCAAGAATCAAGGGAATAGTCACACAAGATGATGTTGATTTATTTTTAAAGGGTATTGTGATTGATAATAATTATCAATGTCAAAGTGCTTATCTTAAAATTCTTACTACATATCAAGATGAAAGTGAAGTTGAAATTGAAATTTTTGAAGGAAAATTTCATCAAATTAAAAAAATGTTTCTTTCTATTGGAAAAGAAGTATTATATTTAAAAAGAATTCAAATGAAACAACTTATTTTAGATGAATCATTACAATTAGGTGAATATAGAAGAATAACTGATGAAGAATTGTATAGATTAAAGCAATAATCTGTGCTACAATATAAAAAATGGAGGGAATTATGCGTTTAAGAAATAATCCTAAAGCAAATGAAATTTTAGAAAATAACAAAGAATATGTTGTATTAAATACAAAAGAGCATAAAGGGAAATGGGATTTGGTTTTTAAAAACAATAATCCTATACATATTGAAATAGGAATGGGTAAAGGTGATTTCATTATTGAAAATGCGAAAAGATATCCTGATATTAATTTTATTGGTATTGAAAAATTTCCTAGTGTTATGGTAAGTGCTGTTAAAAAATTAGAATCAGAGCAATCTCTTTCTAATCTTCGTTTAATAAAAGAGGATGCACTACTTTTGAATGAGGTTTTTCAAGAAAATGAGATTGATTGCATATATTTGAATTTTAGTGATCCTTGGCCAAAGAAAAAACATATGAAGAGGAGACTTACATCACATTCCTTTTTACCTATATATCAGAAAGTTTTAAAAGATGGCGCACCATTAATTTTTAAAACTGATAATCGTTCTTTATTTGAATTTTCACTTATATCTTTTCAACAATTTCAAGTGGATTTTATAGATGTTTGTTTAGACTTACATCATAGTGATGGATATGATGATAATGTTCTTACAGAATATGAGAAAAAATTTTCGCCATATGGGCCTATTTATCGTATTGAAATACATTTTAAAGGAGAAAAATAAATGGATGATTTGAAAAATATTGAAACTTTAGCAGAATATGAAAATTTAATATTAAATGAAAAGGTCATGGTTGTTTTTTCAACAACATGGTGTCCAGATTGTCATTTTTTAAAGACATTTATTCACGATTTGATTAAAAATAATTCTGATTGGAATTTTTACTATGTTGATAGAGATAAGATGATTGATTTATGTATTGATTTAGATATTATGGGTATTCCTTCTTTCATTGCTTATCATAATGGAAAAGAAGTTGCTCGTTTAGTCAATAAGTTAAGAAAAACACAAGATGAAATCCAGTCATTTATTGATGGGATAGAAATAGAATAAAATACATATTTGAATTTAATTTTGAAAGTGAGGTCGAAAAAGATGTTTAAAAGATTTTTTGGACATGATGAAGAAGAGGAAGAAGTGTTTGAGACAGTGGATCCTGTTTTGGAACAGAGAAGAAAAGAGAAATTTAGTGCACCATTAATTTATAATGATGACATAGAAGAAGAAATGCCAGTAAAAAAAGAACCAGTAAAAACTGTAGAACAAAAAAAATCTGCTGTACCTGTTGAATCAAATTATCGTATGACACAAATTATTTCACCTATTACAGGTATTAAAGAAACAAAAACTGTTGAAAAAAAAGTGGTTAAACCTAAGCCTAAAAAAATAAAAACTGCTATTACGCAGCTTCTTTTTGATCAAATCCATATTTTTTGTTGAATTTATCTACGCGTCCTGCACGTGATTTTCTACTTTGTTGTCCAGTATAGAAAGGATGACATTTTGAACAAACTTCAACATTAATTTCGTCTTTGTTTGAGTTTGCTTTAAATGTTTCTCCACAAGCACAAATAATTGTACATTCTTTATAATCTGGATGAATTCCTTTTTTCATTTGATTCACTCCTTCCGCCATGACAGTTGTTGCCATAGTAATTAAACGCATTGTTAA
>CATOPA010000031.1 GCA_951801965.1 uncultured Erysipelotrichaceae bacterium
GATCAAACATATGGGCAGTATCTTCATGCAAAAATTTTGGGATTTATTCATCCTAAAACAAATGAAGAAATGTATTTTGATAGTCAATTACCAGATTATTTTGAAAATAAATTAAAAGAATTAAGAAAGGAGAATGATGATGAATAAAGTCATTAATTGGGATCAATACTTTATGGGGGTTGCAAAGCTGTCAGCATTTCGCTCAAAAGATCCAAATACTCAAGTAGGAGCCTGTATTGTGACACCAGAAAATAAAATTGTAGGTGTTGGATATAATGGTTTGCCTTGGGGATGTGAAGATAATCAATTTCCATGGGAAAATAGAGAAGGGGACATGTATGATACAAAGTATGCATATGTTGTTCATGCTGAATTAAATGCAATTTTGAATAGTATTCAAAATTTAAAAGGGTGTCGTATATATGTATCACTTTTTCCATGCCATGAATGTGTTAAAGCCATTATTCAAAGTGGTATTAAGGAAATTATTTATGAAGATGATAAATATAATGATACACCTAGTGACAAAGCAGCAAAACGTATGTTAGATGCAGCAAGTGTGAAATACACAAAAATTAAGCCATTTGAGATTGAAATAAAAGAATGATCAGTTTGACCATTCTTTTATTTATCATCTAATAAAGCTTTGACTCTTTTTGTATTTGTAAAATTTAATTTTACGACTTTTTTTAGCATGCTTTCACCATATTTTGTAGCAATCTTTGCAGCAACTGCATCAACAGCAGCACTTGTTCCTCGACATAAATTCATTTTTAAACTTTTTGTCATATTTGCATAATATTGTAAATAAGCATAACGAGAAAGAATTTCAGCAGCAAGCACAGCCATATATTTTTTTTCTGCCTGATTCTCAAATAAAAAGTCTTTAACAACGATAACTTCATTTTTAAGATAGTTAAAGTAAGTTTTTGGAGAAACAAACTGATTGATTACTTTCACCTTTACATTCTGTTTTACTTTTTGCATGATGTTCACTGTGGCTTGGTTATAGAGTTTGGCTTTAATATTTGCTTGATTCAATCCATCTTGAACCATTTTATTATAATGTGAATTATCTAAAATAAGTAAACTATAAATTAATCTATCCTTAATTTGCTTTGCATAATAAACAATTTCTTGATTTGATAATGTAGATAAATCTTCAATATTTAAATTTTTTAAAAATTCAACATCATCTTCAGTAACATAACACGATACAAAACAAATCGGTCCTAAATAATCTGCTGATCCTGTTTCTGCAGTACCTATATGATGATAAGGAAAGATGTCATTTGTAGCTGTTAGATTAGCTAGTTCTTTAGCAATTTTTTTTGACCAATGCTTAGCTTCTTGCATTGCATTTTGTCCATGTAACTCAATTGTTCCATCCATTTTTGCGATAATATCACAACCAATTGCATGTGCACGGAATAAAAGGTTGTCGTCATCAACAGGAACCATTTGGCTATCATAAAATTTTTTCATTTTCTCCAATGTACTTTCTTCAACTTTAAGTATAATTGGTTCCACGATAATCACCTCATTACTATTTTAGCATATTTTTATTGATTTTGACAGAATAATTTTCAAATGTTATAATAACTTCGCTTAGAAATGGAGGTTTTTTTTATGGATTTTCAGATTTTAGATATTATTTTTGTCATTTTTTTATTTATTATGACTATTTTTGGATATATAAAAGGTTTTATTGTAAGATTATATGATTTTGCGAGTACTCTTATTGTTTTATTTTTGTCTTATTTTTTATGTCAGCCATTATCTTCTTTGTGGACAATTTATCATTTTGAAGAAACAGATGTTATAACTGGACTTATTGGAAAAATGTTGAACCAATTATTGGTTTTTATTGTTTTATTTATTATCTTGATGATTATAAAAAAACTTTTAGGTATAGTTATCAAACCAGTCTTAAAAGGATTTATGGAAACTTTTAAGATAACTGCATTAACAGATAAAATATTAGGGGTTATTCTGAGTTTCTTAGAGGGTTTAGTTATTTCTTATTTATGTCTTGTATTTGTTTTTATTCCGTTTTATGATCAAAAAATGGAAAAACTTCAAAATACACTTTTTACTAAATATGTTATTGAACTCGTTCCTCACACAGCACAAAAAGTTAGTGATTTCATGACAACAGTAGAAATGTCATCTTTTGATGATGAAGAGGCTCTTATAAAAATATTATTGATGGCCAAAGAAATGAATCTGATTAATAATGAACAATTTCAAACTGTTTTTGAGGAACAAATTTTATCAGAATTACAAAATAAGAATATACATTTATCAATAGAACAAGTTCAAGAGTTAGAGGATATTTTACAAGAGTTTCAATATGATCAAAATAAAATCAATCAAATAAAAGGTTATATTCAGCAAAGTTTATCAAAATAATCAATACTGTTATAAATATTTTTAGATAAGGAAGTGAAAGTATGAAATCAGTATATGAAACATTAGAAATGAATAAGATACAAGAGCAAGTACAAAGCTATTGTGCATCAACATTGGGAAAACAAAAGATTCAAGATTTAGCAATTAGTGATGATTGTGAAGATTTACAAATTGATTTTCTTCATGTTGACGAAGCTATGAAATTGATTGGGTATCAAGGTCGTATTCCTTTAGGAGGATTAAGTGATATTTCATTTCTTTTAGAAAAGGCAAAACGTGATGGAACATTACAAGGAGAAGAGCTTTATAAAATCGTTTCTCATTTGGAATGTGTGAAGAATGTTAAAAATTATATTGATAATAGTGAAATGACACTTACATATATGAAAGAAAAGAGTGATGGTTTGATATATCAGGACCATCTATTGAATGAGATAAAAAGATGTATTTTGCCTAATGGTGAAGTGAGTGATCATGCAAGTGAGTTACTTTTTTCTTTAAGAAAAAAAATACAAGATATAAAGTCACAAATTCATCTAAGAATGGAGTCATTTGTTAAAGAAAAAAAAGATATTTTATCTATTGATCAAATGACAACAAGAAATGATCATTTTGTCTTACCAGTCAAAAGTGGTTACAAAAATCAAATCCATGGGTTGATTCATTCTCAAAGTGCAACAGGACAAACGGTTTATATTGAACCTGAGTCAGTTATGATAATGAATAATCAGCTAAATGATATTCGTGCTTCTGAACTAGAAGAAGTTCATCGTATTTTATATTCTTTATCACAAATGATTAAAAATAATTATATTCATTTTTATTTTAACTTAGAAATTTTAAAAGACATAGATTTTATATTTGCAAAAGCACAATATGGTTATGATCATCATTGCTGTATTCCGCATTTTGAAAGTGAAAATACTTCTCTCATTCTAAAAGAAGCAAGACATCCTTTTATTGATGAAAAAAAGGTTGTATCAAATCATATTATTCTTGATAAACATCGTATGCTTTTGATTAGTGGAAGTAATACTGGTGGGAAAACTGTTACTTTAAAAACAGCAGGGTTACTGTCTTTTATGGCATTATGTGGTTTGCCTATTCCTTGTTTAGAAGCACACATTCCTTTATTTGATCAGATTTATGTTGATTTAGGTGATGAGCAATCTATTGAGCAATCATTGTCGACTTTCTCAAGTCATATGATGAAAATAAAAGATATTTTAGAACAATCAACTTCAAAGAGTTTAATTATTTTAGATGAGATAGGTTCAGGAACTGATCCACAAGAAGGAGAAAGTTTGGCAGAAGCTATTCTTATGGAATTTTTAAACATTGGAGCAATGGTATTAACTTCTACCCATTTTGGAAAATTGAAGACTTTTGCTAAAGAACATCCACAAATTTTATTGGCTTCTGTTTCTTTTGATGTAGACAACATGAAACCAACATATCATTTAAAAATGGATAGTGCTGGACAATCCTACGCTATTGAAATTGCCCAATTGTTAGGAATTCCTCATGACATTATTGATAGAGCCCAAAAAATCAAACAAGATTCTATGGGAGAACATGAAAAATTATTAGAAATGTTAGAAAAAAAAGAAGAGCAATTATTGTTAAGAGAAGAAGAATTAGAAACACTATTATTACAAAATCAAAAGTTGAATAAACAATATGAACATCACATTCATCAATTAGAAAAAAAACAAGATGATATTATTCAAAAAGCAAAAGATGAAGCGAATCAATTAATTGTGGAAGCAAAAGAAAATATTGATTTGATTGTTGAGACAATGAAGACATCAACATTAAAAGATCATGAATTCATTCAAGCTAAACATGATTTGGATAAAATGTTATTTATTGATGAAGAAGTGAAAGTCAGACAACAACATACATTGGCTGTTGGAGATCATGTAAAAGTTATCAAAATGAATAGAGAGGGCGATATTGTGGAAATTTTAAAGAATCATATGATTATGGTTTCTTTATCTGGACTCAATATTAAACTTCATGAAGATGATGTAGAGTTTTTACATTCATATACAAAAATAAAGAACCAAAAAAAATCCTCATCAAAAAAAGTGAGTATCAAAAAAAATGGTTCATATGAGATTAATATTATTGGAAAGCGTTATGAACAGGCAATGGCTGAAGTAGATAAGTTTTTAGATGATGCATTGGTTTTAGGATATCCACATGTAAGAATTGTTCATGGAATGGGAACAGGGGCTTTAAGAAAAGGTGTGCATCAATTGTTAAATAAAAATAAGAATATTGTTTCTTATAGAAGTGGTGGACCTAATGAAGGTGGATTAGGTGCAACCTTAGCTTATTTTGAATAATGAATGATTTAATAAGAAATAAACTCTCTTTATTACCCCTGTCACCTGGATGTTATTTAATGAAAAATAAAGAGGGAACAGTGATATATGTAGGAAAAGCAAAAAAGCTAAAAAATCGTGTTCATTCTTATTTTGTAGGAGCTCATAATTATAAAACAACAAAATTAGTAAGTGAAATTGAAGATTTTGATTATATTGTGACTGATAGTGAAAAAGAAGCTTTACTATTGGAAATTAACCTTATTAAAGATTATTCACCACAATATAATATCATGTTTATGGATAATACATATTATCCATATATTCAAATGACCAATGAAAAGCATCCTCGTTTGAAAATTGTTAGAAATGCGTCGCAAAAGAAAGCAAAACATTTTGGACCATTTCCAGATGCAACTGCAGCAAGAGAAACTTATAAGCTTTTAGATCGTTTATATCCATTAAGAAAATGTAATCATATTCCTAACAAGCCATGTTTATATTATTCACTGCATCAATGTCTTGCACCATGTATTCAAGATGTTGATCCTGATATTTATATTGATATTAAAAAATCAATTGTAAAATTACTTAATGGAGATATCAAAGATAAAGTTAACGAGCTAAATGATAAAATGTTACAAGCAAGTGAACAGTTAAATTATGAACAGGCAAAAGAATATAGAGATTTAATTTCACATATTCAATATGTAACTGCAAAGCAACATGTACAGTTTAATGATCATGTTGATAGAGATATTTTGGGATATTATGTAGATAAAGGCTATTTAAGTATTCAATTATTTTTTATGCGTAATGGGAAGCTTTTATCACGAGATCTTAATCTTGTTCCCATCAGTGAAAATGTTCAAGAGGATTTACAACAGTTTATTGTAAGTTTTTATCAAAGCAATACTTTACCAAAAGAAATATTGTTACCACAAGATGTTGATGATGAACTTTTAAAGGAAATTTTGGACTGTAAGATTCTTAAGCCACAAAAAGGAAATAAATACTCTCTTGTTCAAATGGCTATTGAAAATGCAAAAGAATCTTTAGAAAAAAAGTTTAAATTAATGGAAAAAAATGAAGCTGCAACAATAGGAGCTATTTTGCAGTTAGGAAAGCTTTTAAATATAAATACTCCTCATCGTATTGAACTGTTTGATAATTCAAATATTCAAGGAGCTTATGCTGTTGCTGGTATGGTTTGTTTTGTAGATGGAGTTCCTTCAAAAAAAGATTATCGTAAATTCAAAATCAAAACAGTAGATGGACCTGATGATTATGCAAGTATGAAAGAAGTTATTTATCGAAGATATTATCGTGTTTTGATGGAAGGATTGACTCCTCCAGATTTAATTATTGTTGATGGAGGATTGGGTCAAATTCATGTTGCTAAAGAAGTTATTGACTCTTTATCTATGCCTATAAAAGTATGTGGACTTGCTAAAGATGATAAGCATTCAACAGCAATGTTATTGGATGAAGAAGGTCATTCTATCTCTATTCATCCTAAAAGTGAACTTTTCTTTTTGCTCACACGTATGCAAGATGAGGTTCATAGATATGCTATAAGTTTTCATAAAAATGTTCGTTCTCAATCTTTATTTTCATCTTTATTAGATGATATTGAAGGAATTGGTCCTAAAAGGAAAAGGCAACTTTTAAATCATTTTAAGAGTGTGAAAAAAATTAAACAAGCTTCTGTTGAAGAGTTGAGTCAAATTTTACCACAAAAAGTGGCTTTAGAATTATATGAATCTTTGCATAAAGATTTGTGAACATTCAATAACATTGGACATATGTTAATAAGGGGAGGTTAAATATGCATTCCTTATTAACAAAACGAGAAAAAGAAATTTTTTCTTTATTGACATCAAATTATTCAACAAAGCAGATTGCTATGGAACTATGCATTAGTGAAAAAACTGTTAGAAATCATATTTCAAATGTGATTCAAAAATTAGGCGTAGATTCACGGATACAAGCTGTTTTAGAATTAATAAAAATGAAGGAGATTGAATTAACAGAGATTTGACTTGATAAGGGTCAAATCTTTTTTCTTTTAAAATGCATGAATATGTATTATAATGATTCAAGAAAGGGTGAGAGTATGAAAATAAAAAAGTGGCATTTATTTTTATTTATTTCCATTTTATTTATTTGCTCTTTTTACATAGTTAATTTAAAATTCGATAAATTTTATAGAGTTAATGGAATTAATAATGATAATCGTGTTTTAATAGAGAAGTATCTTGATGAAGATGAACAAACATATTTGATAGATAATCAAATTTCAATAGATTTATTTATAGACTATCTTGATAAAGATAACTTTAGTTTACAAAATTATCAATATTATAATTATTTGAAAGAAACACATCGTTATAAAAAAAGTAATGAGATTATAGAAATAGGTAATGATCTTTCTACACGATTGAACTACTTATATTCTAAAGATGCATTTGACAAAGCAAAGGTATTAATTGATTCTTCCTTAGAAGTTGCATTTTTGAATGAGGAAAGATTTCAATTTGATTATATTGATATATATAATGATATGAAAATTTTATATGAAAAAAATGATTTTTCATACGTTAATGATTGTGAAAGACTGATTCAATTTCTTGAGAATCAGTCAATAACAAAAGAAAAAGATATTAAAGAGACAATACATATGATGACATTATCTTATACAAAAGAAGCGATTGTTCATTTTATTGAAAATAACTTAGATGGTAAGATAAGTATTGTTTATAATCCTAATGAATTATCTACGCTTGTAGATAAAAATCATTATATTGGTATTTATGAACCTAATGGCTTGCTTTTAACACAAGATATTCCTAGAGTGAGTTATGCTATGTATTTACAAAGTGATGCCTATCATGCACTTTTAAAAATGTATCATGATTTGAGCTTACACCATGATGGATTTATTTTAAGGCAAGCATATAAAAGTGCATATGATTTAAAAGAAGAAGCTGGCTATAATGAACTACAACTTGGTTTAACAATAGTTGTTTCTCAGACTCAAATTGCTTATGATCAATTTGAAGACACTGAGATTTCTAAATGGCTACAAGAACATGCTCATGAATATGGATTTGTTTTACGTTATCCTAAAGGAAAAGCCTCAATAACAAATCACAGTTATGATGCGCATACATATAGATACGTTGGTAAGTCTTTGGCACAGTCTTTGCATGAATCTCAATTAACAATAGAAGAATTCCAAAATCAAAATGATAGTTAAGATGTATATAAAGGTCTATATGCATCTTTTTTTCATATAATGTTTTGAGGTGGTTTAAGTGAAAAAGCGTTTTGGTGTTATTTCTTTACTTGTTGTATGTTTAACTTTTGTATCATATGTTTATTTAAAAGATGATAAAATTGAGGAAAAAAATGAAGACAATTATTTAAAAACGGTTGTTTTCAAAGACGGGGATAATGATTTGATTCCAATTTTAATAAATTTTCATAGCCAAGTGGAATTAGAAAAAGAAATAAGAAATAGACTTGAATTGATGAAATCTAAAGAATTATCAAGTTATGGATTATATCCAGTATTTCATGAAGATTTAGAATTATTATCTATAGATTTAAAAAATAATATTTTAACACTTAATTTCAATGATGAACTTTATACAAATAGGGATGATATGAAGGTTATTGAGACTTTAGCTTATACTATGACAGACTATGAAGAGGTCAATACATTGCAATTACAAATTAATGGTAAGAATGTTTCTTATTTACCAAATAGTCTTATTCCACTTTCATCGTTGACACAGGACTTAGGATTAAATAATTTTGAAGAAACAACATATTTATTACACCAAACGATACCAGTTATGGCGTATCAGGTCAAAAGTTTTCATCAATATTCATATTATGTTCCAACAACTATTCGTATTGATGAAAATGCTTCATTAAAGGAACAAGTTCAAACAATTTTAAGTTATGTAAACAGCAAAATTCATTTAATGGATACAACGTTGAAAGATGGTGTTTTAACAATAGATCTTCAATCTAACATTCTTCTTGATAATGAAAGTATAGATAAATCACTAGAGGATTTGATTGTTTTATCTTTATGTACATTAGAAAATGTTGAAGATGTAAAAATTCAAATTGATGGTGATGATATAAGGAGCCAACAATCATCTAAAATTCAATATAATTATATTAAAATCTAGTAATTTTTAAAATATTTGATATAATAACACATGGTGATGTATTTATGAAAAAAATAGTTGTCATGTCTGATAATCATGGTTTTCATTCTATGCTAAGCTATGTAAAGGATCGTGAAGCAGGTGCAGATTATTATATTCATTGTGGAGACAGTGAGGCACCTCAAAAAGATTTATTAAAAGGTTATATTTGTGTAAAAGGAAATAATGATTGGTATTTAGATTTACCTGATCATGCTTGTATCCATGTTGAAAACGTTGGTATTTATATTGTTCATGGTCATCGTTTTGGATATTTTAATAGAGAGATAGCAATGCGAGATACTCTTATTAAAAATAAATGTCAATTACTTTTATGTGGACATACACATGTTCCTATGTTTGTGCGTGATGGAGATATGACTTATGTTAATCCAGGTTCTACCACTTTACCTCGTGGAGGAAGTCAAAAAAGTTATGCAGTGATAACAATTGATGAAAATCAAGTGGTTAATTGTGAGTTCAAGACAATTGATGAATAAAAAAAGCTCATTTTGTAGTAAAACTCTTAAGTTAGGCTTACTTTGAGAGATTGCTACATTTTGAGCTTTTTTATTGAATAATATGAACGGCTTTAAAAAATTCAATAATAATGATAGGGGATAAACTTAAACCAAATCCTAGTAAATAATAAGAAATTGGTAATGATACTAATCCAAAAATATATGATAATGGTGGTAAGAAAAGAACCATTATAACTAATGATAGAGAAAGAATAGCGGCCTTATTTAACATCGTATTTGAGAAAAAGCCAATTTTAAATAATGATTTTTGTGAACGCATATTATATGCTTGAAAAACTTGAGAAAGAGATAAAACCATAAAACATAGTGTTCTTCCTGCTTCAATAGAATTTAATGATGTTTTTCCATAATAAAATGCAAATAATGATAAACCACCAAACAATAATCCTTGTAGTATAATTCTTAAACCTAAATTTTGTGCGAAAATACTTTCTGTTTTTGGTCTTGGCTTTTGATTCATAACATCATCTTCAATGCTTTCCATACCTAGAGCAATAGCTGGTAAACTATCTGTAACAAGATTTATCCATAAAAGTTGCATTGATAGAAGAGGGGTCTGTTGAAATAAAAGCATTGATATAAAAACAACCAAAACTTCTCCAATATTTGTTCCTAATAAGAAACCAACTGTTTTTTTGATGTTTTGATAAATTCCTCGTCCTTCTTTTACTGCTTCAACAATAGTTGCAAAATTATCATCCATGAGTATAAGATCAGCTGCACCTTTTGCTACATCTGTTCCTGTTATTCCCATTGCACAGCCAATGTCACTTGCTTTTAAAGCTGGAGCATCGTTAACACCATCTCCAGTCATAGAAACAATAGCACCTTGTTTTTGCCAAGCTTTGACAACTCTGATTTTATCTTCTGGAGAAACACGAGCAAAAACAGATACATTTTGAATTTGAGAATCTAATTCATCATCACTCATGATGGAAAGATCTTGACCACTGAGTGCTATCTCATTTTCGTTCATAATGCCTAATTCTTTAGCAATAGCACTTGCTGTAATAATGTGATCACCAGTAATCATAATAGGTTTAATTCCAGCTTTTAAACATGTAGCTACTGCAGTTTTGACTTCTTGACGAGGTGGGTCAATCATACCTACTAAGCCCATGAAAGTAAGATTATTTTCAATATTTTTAGTAGACATATCTTCTGGAAATTGGTCAATGACTTTATAAGCTATACCAATAACTCTTAATGCTTGTGCACTTAGTTTTTCTGTTAATTGAAGAATGTCAGGATCATTTAATGAACAACATTTTATCAACTCATCACATGCACCTTTTGTAATAACTATATACTGATTATCTTTCTTTACAATGACACTCATTAGTTTTCTTATGGAATCAAATGGTAATTCACCAACACGTGGATATTCTTCTTGTAAAGAAGAAATATCAATATGATTTTTCATTGTTGCTGCAATAATACTTGTTTCAGTAGGATCACCAATATGGATTTCTTTACCATCTTTATAAGAAACAGACCCATTAGTACATAAAGTTCCATATTTTATTAATTCTAAAGCTGAACTAGAAACGTGCTCATTAACATTTTCTAATGTTTTTGTTTTTTGGCAATATATTTTTGTTAATGTCATTTTATTTTGAGTTAATGTTCCTGTTTTATCAGAGCAAATGACACTTGTACTTCCTAATGTTTCAACCGCAGGAAGCTTTTTAACAATGGCATTTTGCTTAGCCATTTTTCCAACGCCTAATGATAGGACAATTGTGACAATAACTGGTAATCCTTCTGGGATAGCAGAAACTGCTAAAGAAACAGAGGTCATAAATATTTCCATAATTGGAATATTGTCAATAATACCAATAATAAAAATGATAAAACAAACGATGATTGCCATAACTCCTAATTTTTTTCCAAGCTCAGCAAGCTTTTCTTGTAGAGGGGTCTGGGTATCCATTTCATTATTTAATAATCCAGCAATTTTTCCCATTTCAGTATTCATTCCAACGGCTGTCACAATAGCAAGTGCAGTACCATAAGTAATACTACAACCTGAATAAACCATGTTAATACGATCTCCAATAGGGGCATTTTTTTCAATAATGACTTCAGCATTTTTTTCTACTGGTACAGATTCACCAGTTAATGCCGATTCTTCACTTTTTAAGCTAGATGAAGAGATAAGACGCGCATCAGCAGGAACAAAATCTCCAGCTTCTAGCTTTATTAAATCACCAACAACAAGTTCACTTGCTTCAATAATCTGTTCAGTCTGATTTCTTATAACTCTTGCATGTGGGGCTGAAAGACTTTTTAGAGCTTCTAAAGAACGTTCTGCTTTATTCTCTTGAATAACACCCATAACTGCATTTAAAATGACAATAAGTAAAATAAGAATAGGTTCAAAAAAGGCTGAAATATCTTTTTCATATATTGCTAATCCAAAAGAAATACCAGCAGCAATGAAGAGAATGATAATCATTGCATCTTTAAATTGATCTAAAAACTTTTGAAGATTTGTTTTTCCTTTTAGTTCCTGTAGTTTGTTTTCACCATATTTTTCTCTAAGAATGGCAATACTGTTTGTATCTAATCCATGAGTTGGGTGAGTATGAACTTCCTCTATAATTTGATTAATACTTTTTTCATAAGCTTCCATAAAATTCCTCCTAACAATCTTATTATATGATATAATTGTTAACTCTTTTTAAAGTTTCATAAAATATATTATAAAATAATTATTTATAGATAAAATGAAATAGGTAGCAGTTTTATCATTAACGGTTATATAAAAAGTAAGTTCTATCTCTTTTTAGAGGTAGGTCTTTTTTTGTGCCCATACGTGCCCATACAGTTATGGGAAATAAAAAAACCTTGATTAAATCAAGGTTATTTTCAAATGGCGTCCACGAAGGGATTCGAACCCCTGACCGCACGCTTAGAAGGCGTGTGCTCTATCCAGCTGAGCTACGTAGACATTATTTTCAACTGCTCATATATAATAGCACATGCTATAAATTCATGCAAGACTTTTTTTAATTTTTTTGACGAATCCTTTTTTCAATCATAAAAAGATATGTACAAACAAGAAAAGCAAATAATATTTCTATATAACTATTGACTTTTGCAAAGAGAAGAGTCAATATGGCTAAAAATTGTAATGACAAATCATAAAACCAGTGTAGTGATTGATAAAGTGTAATGTCAAGTAGTAAAAGCTTTCTTGTATAAATCCATAAGAGACATAAAAACGATAAACAAGAAAGCATTGAACAATAAACATGAAGTAAAGAGAAAAAATCTCTAGAATTAAGTGTATATGGAGATAATGCTCCAACAATCATAATAACTGCAGTTAATATAATAACTATATTGTAAATACGATTATGAACAAATGTTTTTTTATATATAGCATGAGTTTTGTATGCAAAAAAGCAGGCACAAAATATAATAAATAAAATAGATATATTATGATATTTTTCAATAGCCATAACACCTGTTAAATTTTCGTGCATTAAATCAGTTCTTGATGTTAAATAAATTGTTAAAACTATAATGAAACAGTAAGTCATAATCCACCTCAACAAAATTATATACTATTTTGTAAAAATAAAAAGAAAAATAATATAAAAATGTGTATATATAATTAAGGAGGACAATCATGAAAGCAAAAATAGATGAATTTTTTATAACTATCAATGATTTATCAATAGAAAGTAAAGAAATTGAAATATTTGTTGATTATGAAATTTTTAGTGAAGGGGAGATGAAAATAAATTATGAGTGTTATATAGGAAAATGGGAAGAGGATTATCGTTTACAAATCAGTGTTCAATACAAAATCAATAATCAAAATCTTCCAATAGAGATATGTATTGATAAAGTTACACAATCTTTAGTTAAACTTTTGACTGTTATTGATACACATTGTCAAATAGAAGTGAAACATTAATATGTTTCCTTCTTTCACCTTTTAGGTATTTTTACATAACTTAATATTGAGGTGAAAAAAATGTTGGTTTATATAAATCATGATGATATGAGATCATTAGAATTAATGGAAGAAATGGTTCGCAGAGGATATTATGTAAGTGATCAGTATCAAGATATGAAGTATGCTGATGTGATTTATTTAGGGACAAAAGGAATTGATAGAAAAAATAGATTAAAAATGCAAAAAGATACAATTGTTTTAGAAGAAGATTTCTTTAAAAATATAAAAGAAAATTGTCTTATTGTGACATTGATAAATAATCCTTATTTAAAAGAATTATCACAAATCTATCACTTTTCTTATCTTTCTTTATTATCAAATGAAAATTTTTTAGTGAAAAATAGTATTTTAACAGCTGAAGGACTGATATCATATTTAATTATGCATCGTCGTCATCCTATTTTTAAAAGTCATATTGTAGTACTAGGGTTTGGTCATTGTGCAAAGCCTATTATCGAGTATTTATTAGCATTGCATGCACATGTTGATGTTGTTGTGCGAAGAAAAGAGCTAAAGGAAGATATTGAAAAATGTGGTGCTCACTATGTTCATATCCAAGATGTGTGTTTAGATCAAACAGATATTTTAATTAATACTATTCCATCTTTAGTCATTAGGGAAAAAGAATTAGAGAATGTTAAGAAAGGAATATTAATTGTTGATATTGCTTCATATCCTTATGGAATTGATCATCATTATGCTTTATCAAAAGGATTAAACAGTCAAATTCTTCCATCTATTCCTTGTAAGTATGCATATGGTTATGCTGGAGAAATGATTGCTGATGAAATTGAAAGGAGATTAAAAAATGCTTAAATTAGGTTTTTGCATTACAGGATCTTTCTGTAGTATGGATGATATGAGAGATGTCTTAAATGATTTAAAAGATGATTATGAAATAGAAGTTTTTTTAACACCACATGTGCAAGAAATGGATACTAGATTTTATCATGCAAAAGAATTAAAAGAAATGATTACTAAAGAAATTGATGGAAATATTCATTTAACAATTCAAGAAGCAGAAATTTATGGTCCACAAAAAAAATTAGATGTTGTTTTGATATATCCATGCGATGCTAATACTTTATGTAAATTGGATAATGGTATTAATGATAATGTTGTGACAATGCTTGTAAAGTCTTCACTAAGAAATCAGATTCCTATTGTTTTGGGAGTTTATTCTAACGATATTTTATATCAAAGTGGAAAAAATCTTATATCATTAATGGGTAAAAAGAACTATTATATTGTACCAATGTACCAAGATAATTATAAAGAAAAGCCCAATAGCATGATCGCATGTAAAGAGAAGGTTAAAGAAACACTAAAATGTGCGATGAATCATCAACAATATCAACCAGTTATGTTAGGGTATAAGGAGGTATAGAATGAAGGAAATTTTTACTGCTCTTATTACACCATTTAATCAAGATCAAAGTATTGATTATCCTGCATTATATAGAATTATTGATAAGTTAATTGATGAAGGAAATAAATCTTTTTTATTGTGTGGAACAACTGGTGAAACATCTACACTTAAATTAGATGAAAGAAGAACATTAGTTGAAAATGTTTTGAATAAATATCCACAAATTCGTGTTATTGTAGGTATTTGCTCAAATAGCACTTCTCAGGTTATCAGACACATTAATATGTATAAAGATAATCCTAGAATATATGCATATTTGGTTATTGTGCCATATTACATTAAACCAAGTCAAAGTGGTATTTTCAAACATTTTGATTTAATAGCTGCTTCTACACAAAAGAAAATTATGATTTACAATATACCAAGTCGTTGCGGTGTTGCTATTGAGGTTCCAACAGTTATTAGACTAGCTAATAAGCATAAAAATATTATTGGTATGAAACAATGTGGACCATTAGATGAAATTAAACAAATTAAAGAATCTTTGCCACAATTTAAGGTATATATAGGTGATGATCACCTTTTATTAGAAGGACTTAAGCAAAGAGCTGATGGAATCATTTCTGTAACAAGTCATTTAGATTTTCCTTTGATATCAGAAATATGCCAAAAAGAAAATATTTTTGATGATCGTTATTTAAAATTAATTAGTGAATATATCTTTATTGAAGCATCACCAGCACCGATAAAATATATATTAAATCAACTAGGATATATTCAAAATGTATTGCGATCTCCATTAACAACAATTAGCGAAGAATCAGAAGTGAAATTAGCACCATTAATTGAAAAATATAAGAAAAGCATTTGAACCACTTATAGAAATATGATATGATAGTCATACTTTTTAAAAAAGGTATACACAATATAAAAAGATATGTATAATAAAGATATAATGAACTTTATAAGTAGAAAGGATGAAAAAATGAAAAGCGATATAGTAAGATTTATACCTATTGGTGGGCAAGCTGAAATGGGAAAAAATATGTACTGTTTTGAAATAAATGATAAGATTTTTATAATAGATTCAGGATTTCGTTTTCCTGATTCAGATAAACTAGGTGTTGATGTTATCATTCCTAGTTTTACATATTTACAAGAAAGAGCAGAGCAAATTGTCGCAATTATTATTACGCACGCACATGATGATGCTATGGCTGCACTACCATATTTGTTACAAACTGTTCATGCTCCAGTATATGCCCCAAATTTAACTGCTGATTTAATAGAACAAATGGTTGAAAGATATCAAAGACATAATCATATTCAGCTGAATTTAGATTTGAGAAGAGTCAAAAGAAATGCTTCTATTGATATTGCAGGTATACCTGTAGAATTTTTCCCAGTCACTCATTCTATTCCTGGAAGTGTAGGTGTGGCTTTATGGACAAATCAAGGTTATTTGGTATACAGTGGGGAGTTTATTATAGATTTTGGAGCACCTGCAGGTTTTAAATGCGATATTCAAAAAATGATGGAAATTGGTAAAAAAGGTGTTTTAGCATTGTTTGTAGAATCTTCTGGTTGTAAACACGAAGGGTATACTTCTCCACATCATAAGCTTACACCACGCATTGAACGCATTTTTGAAGATAGTGATGAAAGAATTATTATTTCAAGTTATGCACAAAATGTTTTTAGAACTAAAGAAATTGTTGAACTCACAAAAAAATATAATCGTCAAATTGTTTTTTATGGAAGAGATAAATATGACAAAACAAATAGTTTATTAAGAATTGGAAAACAATCTAATAAACCTATCATAGATGTTCCAAATGAATTGCTAGGGGATAAGGAGAATATTGGAATTCCTTATTATGATAGTCAATATGTTATTTTATTGAGTGGAAGTCCTAGACGTATCTATCATGATATTTGTGATATTATTGATGGTGGAGATGAATTATTAAAATTGAGGAAAGGTGATACATTTATTGTAGCCTCACCAGTATTACCTGGTACTGAAAAAATTGCTAATAAAGCACACAATGGTCTGTATAAAACAGATGCACATGTTCATTTATTAAAAAATAAAGATTTGTTTTCTATGCATGCCTCTGAAGAGGATATTAAAGTGATTATTCAAATTTTTAAGCCTCGATATTTTGTGCCAATTAAAGGTGAATATCAGCACTTTGTAGCAAATATGAACATTGCTAAGGATATGGAAATTGATGATGATCATATTATCATTATGGATAATGGAGAAAGAATAACTTTTAAAAAGGGAATTCTTGAAGATTCGCATGATATTTTTGAAATT
>CATOPA010000032.1 GCA_951801965.1 uncultured Erysipelotrichaceae bacterium
CAATCGGAAAAATTTGTATTCCTTACATCTAATTTCTTTAACTTTTGACATTTTTCTAAAAAAGAAAAATCATTTATCTGAAATTTATCTCCATTAAAATTAGTAAATACCAATGTATGAAGATTTTCAGTAAAAACATTATGAATGTTACTAGCACCCTTTAACATTAATGGATAAAATTCATGATGATGATAACTTTGATAATATTCTTCAAAACTATCATAATACTGTATATGTAAATGGAAAATTGCTCCCATTGATGCTCTAATAACCTTTGGATCGAAAATATCAACAGCAGGTCTGATAATGACAAGATCCTTATAATGAAAACCAAGCATTGTCCTCATAATCGTACCCATATTACCCATATCCATAGGATTTACCAAAACAACATGATTGTTATCTTCAATCTCTAATGTATACTTTCTAAATATGCCTATCGCAAAACAATTGCTTTTAGGACTTAGTTTTTCAATCGTTTTATCATGAATATCAATATGAATATGGTGCTTTTCACACAACTGCTGAATAATGGGATAACCTTTATTCTTTTCAATAGATGAATGCACAACAACTCTTATTACATCCTGAGGTCTTTGTTTTAATAATTCTATTGTCACAAAAACACCTAATGCATAAGATGTTTCATCATCTTTTCTATAAATTTTCATATTCTTCACTTCCTTGTATACTGACTGCCCTTTGATAATAGTATGATGCTGTTTGCTGGTCTTTTTGAACATATTGTCCATCATGATAATAACGTGACAATAATAAACATGCTCTTTGACTCAGTAAAGATGCTGCCTGGTGTAAATAATCTAATGCCTTTTTGACATCTTTCTTTTCTAAAAGTCCATCTAAATAAAACATTGCTAATTCATACGCTGACTCTCCATGAAATAAAAAATAAGCAGACTCTAAATAGTCATAAGCTTCTTGAAAATCTCTCTTGACACCTAAACCTGTTTTAAAAAACATACCTGTCTTATATAGGCATTCTTTTTGATAAAGACCTGCTCCATGATAATATGCTTCAAAAGCTCCAGCATAATCTCTTTGTTTTTCTAACCATAAACCTCTATAATAGTAACTATCCTTATATTCACTAAGAGAGAAGTGTGTATAAGCACTCATTTCATCATGATGAGATAAATCAATCATTCCTAAACGATATTCACTTAAAGAAGAGGGATAAGCATGATAATACATTAACGCCTTCTCTTGATCAGCTTCAATACCTAATCCAAATTCATACATATAACCTAAATAGTATGCAGATTCTTCATGATTTTTTTCATGATATAAATAGGAATACAATTCAAAAGCTTTTTCATAATCTTGCTTTATCATAGAACCTTTCAGATAACAATTCGCCAATATTTCTAAATGATGAAAATCTTTCAAACGACGAGATTGAAATAATAATTCATCTATAAAAGGAATCTCAAATTGATACCCTCTTGCTTGTATAATCTTTTGTATTATAGAAAGCATAAATAAAGTTTCTCTTTGACTTAATTTCAACTTTTCACTATAAGTATCAATATATTTTTCAATATCCTCATCTTTATTAAAAACAAATTGTTCCATCACTTTTGATTTCACTGCTAAAACAACCAAATAACACTCATCTATATATTCATCTGTTTCTTCACTTAATGCTTCTTCAAAGCGTTCTATATCAAAAATAATTTGATCACCATAATGTTCTAAAACATCTAAAACAACTTGTAAAACTTGTATATTCATTATGCGTCCTGATTAATCTGATGAATAGATTTGAGTTCTTTTTCAACATTTTCCATCAAAGCTAAGAAATGTTCTTTTTCAAAATTCGCACCTTGATCAATATAATTCAATAACTCTTTATACTCCTCTACTACTAAAGCAAGTAGTGACTCTTTAATCTGAAAATCAAGTTCATCCTGTGCTTGCATTGACAATTGATTAATTGATTTATATTTTTCTCTAAATAAACTATCATAATCAATTTTTTGTTTTTTAGAAAATAATCCCATCCTTTCTCTCCTCTCTTTCATTTCTTTTTTCTATTATACCAATATTCCCAAGCAAAAGTAAACATGTTATAATACATTAGAGGTGATTATATGCATAAGCTTGCTTGCCCTAAATGTCATGAACCATTACAAAAAGTAGAGAAAACATACCAATGTTCTCATCATCATTG
Source organism: uncultured Erysipelotrichaceae bacterium (assembly GCA_951801965.1). GTDB lineage: Bacteria > Bacillota_I > Bacilli_A > Erysipelotrichales > Coprobacillaceae > CATOPA01. Next base: position 2,192 of record CATOPA010000032.1, read on the forward strand.
TTATGACATTGCCAAAAGTCAATACATCAATTTATTATTAAACCCAGATAAAGCAACAAATAATCCTGGTGACAATAAAGAAAGTTTACTATGTCGTCAAGCTCATTTAAATCAAGGATACTATGATATTATTTTAGATGAGGTTGTTCAATATATTCAAGAACATCATCATGATCATATGCACATCTTAGATTTGGGTTGTGGTGAAGGATATTATACTTATCATTTGAAAGAAAAACTGAATGATGATTCTGTTTTTTATGGATTAGATATTTCTAAAAATGGTATTCAAATGGCTACAAAATATACAAAAGATATTTATTGGATTGTTGGAAATTCAAAAAATATTCCTATTTTAGATCATTCTTTAGACGTTATTACTGCTTTATTTACTGTTGTTAATGCACAAGAAATAAAAAGATGCTTAAAAGAAGATGGATATATGATTCATGTCACAGCAAACAATCATCATTTGATAGAATTTAAAGAATTAATATATGATGAAGTCAAAATGAAATCTGATGAATTTATACGTCTTCCTTTTGAAGTTGTCAAAAGTTATGATTTCAAAAAAAAGATTCATCTCAAAAATCATGAAGATTCTTTAAACCTCTTAAAAATGACACCACATTACTATCATATCAAAAAAGAAAAAAGACATATATTAGAGACCTTAGGTGAATTTGATGTCACAATAGATATTCGTATAACAATATATAAGCCCCTATGAAATATAAAGTTCATTATCCATATATTACATTTACGATTCAATCACCTATCTCTATTGAAGATTTCTTGAATCAGTTTCATCTTTCAAAAAAAACAATTCATCTTCTTAAACAAAATAAAGACTATCATGTCAATAATCATTTTGTCTCATTATCTACAATTTTATTAAAGAATGATAAGCTGACTATAAAAGCATTTTCAAAAGATGATGGTATGTATCCACCTATTTTTCAAGATCTAGATATTATTTATGAAGATGATATTTTATTGATTGTCAATAAACCAGCTTTTATTCAAGTTTTTCCTGATCATCAAGAAAAAACTGATTCACTCTCAAATATTGTCAGTGGTTATTATCATCAAATGGGATATAACATACCTGTTCGCTTTATTCATAGATTAGATTATGAAACAAGTGGGTTAATCATCTTTTGTAAATGTGCATTAATGCAACCTTTATTAGACTATCAGCTTTCTCAAAAAGATATCAAAAGAGATTATTTGGCTATTGTTAATGGGACAATTACTCACAAAAAAGTTTATCATATTGATAAACCTATCGGTCGTGATCGCCATCACAATCAAAAAATGATTATATCTCAAAAAGGAAAAGAAGCTCATAGTGAATATCAATGTCTTATAAGCAAAAACAATCTTTCCTTAATAAAATGTTCTTTACATTCAGGAAGAAAACATCAAATCAGAGTACATATGTCATCTGTTGGTTATCCATTAATAGGTGACAAACTTTATGGTCAAGCTTCCTCACTTATATCAAGACAAGCTTTACATGCTTATCAATTAACATTTGTTCATCCACTAACGCAAGAACAAATATGTTTAACATGTCCTCCACCTACAGATATATTAAATATTATAGAGTCACTCAAAGAGCCAAGAAATTGACTCTTTTATTTTATAGCAAAGAAAAAACTGCCTTACGGCAGTATTTCCATATCTGTATTCTATATGGGAAAACGAATACTATTATAGATATTTGGGACGGTTATTATAATATCATATTTTTTTAGGAATTATTTTCATATTTTGAAAATAGTTCATTTTTTTTATATAATTTTTAATGATTATCTTGGCATTTGCAAAGAACTGCTCTATTCTCATCATTGAAGATCATAACCTTTATATCTTTATAATTGACAATAAAATACTCTCCTTTATCATGAATAACAAACTTCTCCCTCATCCTTTTTTTGACACATTCATACTCTTTCATACTTATTTTGTCAAAAATAACTTTCAATTCTTGCCAATATTTTTCTTTATTATCCATTTTTCTCACCTCATAAAAAGCATAACACAAATCGTTTTATTTTTTTGTCGAAAAATGTTGTCTTTTTTTATTTTCTTTGAGAAAAAGTCAATTGAATGAGAAAATAGTCATTTAATTCATCTTTTCCTTGAACAATATATGATTGATCTTTCTTTCCTAAAAATAATTGGACTTGTGTTAATGGCTTGATTTCCTTTTGATATTGGATTGTCATTTCACTTAAAAAATTCTCTTTATGTATATCAAAATCTATCAGATCCATTGCCCATTGTATATATTTCGCATTATTCATATGCTGATTTGTATCAACATCACTATATCTTACCTGTCTTGTTTCCATATAATTCAATGGAACATCAATATCTATAGAATCAGGACTTGGCAGAGTGATGTTATGATCAAACTTTGGTACATCAATACCTACTCTCTTTGGTAAAACAATACATCTTTTATGTAAATCTATCAATGTCCATAGTGATGAACAATATCCAATCATTTTTTCATTTTTCTTAATAAAATAATATCTAGGAAATGAAACAAATGTTCCATCTGCTGGAAGAGTTGATAACTCTATTTCTTCTCCATAACAAATAGGTTCATCTAAATGTAATGATTGTTTTGCGACAACCCAGCCATAATCTTTCATTAGCTCTTGTTTCCATAGTCCTATTTCTATTCCATTTCGTGTAGCAATATCAGTAAAATGATGAAATAAAAGATATATTTGATACTCTCCCATATAATCAATATCATTGATTTCTATTTTTTGAGTTTTTTTGGTTATTAAATTCTCCATATTTTCACATCCTTAGGCACTATTATATAATAAAAATAAGAAGATTGCACTTTTTTTCTTTGCTTGCAACAAAAATCCATGTATAATAAAACATATGAAAGGAAGTTATATCGTATGAAAGAAATCATATCATCTGTTTTGTCATTACTTTTAATTTTGGTTATTCTTTGGTTTAACTATTCTATAGCCAATATTTTCGTAACTATTTATAAATGTAAAAAGGTAGATAATTCACTTCGCTTTTGTTTCAATACATTAGGAAAGTTTTTTTTCTTGATACTCATTATCGTTTATATTGCAAGTGTTATTGGTGGACTGACTTCTATTATCTATGGTCTTATCAATAATGCAAAAAGTTTTTGGGAAATTGGTATTCAAGTTTTTGCATTTGTTTCTGTCATAACTGCATATTTCCTATCATCACTTGTTTTGGTTGGAAAAAAATATATGATGGTTGGAAGAATGATGATTGACTATCGTAAACTTAAAAAAGTGAATTTTGGATTTGATAAAAAAATGTCATTCGTTTATGCACAAAATGAATATCACTTCTCTACGCGTTTTATTGATGTGACATCATTAAGAAAAAAAATCGCACAGTAAAAGAGACCTTAAAGAAATGGCCTTTCAAGAGTTCATTTCATGGTCTCTTTTTTTATTGTTATTTTTGTGCTAAATCAAACTGACTATAATAAAGATGATGATACAAGCCTTTCTGTTTGAGTAGCTCCTCATGATTCCCTTGTTCTATAATCTGTCCATGATTCATCACTAAAATTTGATCTGCTTTTTGAATTGTTGATAGTCTATGAGCAACAATAAATGTTGTTCTTCCTTTCATCATCGTATCAAACGCATCTTGAATTTGTTTTTCTGTACGTGTATCAATTGATGATGTTGCCTCATCTAAGATCAGCATTGGTGGTTGCATCAACATAATGCGTGCAATACACAATAATTGTTTTTGTCCTTGAGATAAATTACTTCCATTTTCACTCACCAATGTTTCATAGCCATCTTTAAGATGAATAATAAACTTATGTGCATGTGCTTTTTTAGCAGCTTCTATAATTTCTTCATCACTTGCTTCCTTTCCATAAGCAATATTTTCCTTGATTGTTCCAGAAAAAAGCCACGATTCTTGTAAAACCATTCCATATAAACTTCTTAAATATTCTCTTTCCATATCCATAATATTGACACCATCAATAGAAATAGAACCAGAACGACAATCATAAAATCTCATCAATAAATTAATAAGTGTTGTTTTTCCACAACCAGTTGGACCAACAATCGCAATCATTTCTCCAGGTTTTGCTTCTAAATTCAAGTTTTCTATTAATTTTTGATTTTTCTCATAAGAAAAAGTCAGATTTTTGATTTGAATATGTCCTTGTGGTACTGGTATAACCTTTGTATTTGTCACTTTGACTTCATTTGGTGTATCTAACATATAAAAAACACGTGAAGCACTTGCAAGAGCTGTTTGTAATTCTGTAAAAACATTGGAGATTTCATTAAATGGCTTTGTATATTGATTGGCATAACTTAGAAAGCTTGAAAGAGCACCAACACTCATACGACCACTAATAACATAAAGTGAACCTGCAATACAAACACTTGCATAAACAATACTATTCACAATTCTTGTACTAGGATTTGCAAGTGCGCCTAAGAATTGTGATTTGACTCCACTCACATAAAGACGTTGGTTAATATCTTCAAATAGTTCTTGATTATATTTTTCATAGCCAAATGCTTTTACAATTTTTTGATGTCCTATCATCTCTTCAACATATCCACTGAGCTCACCTCTTAATGCAAGCTGTTCTTGAAAAAAGTGATATGTTTTTCGGGCAATAACAGTCGCAACAACTAAAGAGAGTGGTGTCAATACAGTCACAATAACAGCAAGAGGAATATTAATATATAACATGAATCCAATTGTTCCAATAATCGTTGTCAGTCCATTAAACAAATGAGTAAACCCCTGCAAGAGTCCATCACCAATAAGATCAATATCATTAATCATACGACTCATCAAATCCCCATGTGCATGTGAATCAATATCATGTAATGGTAATTGGCTATATTTAGAAAATAAACGTACTCTCAAATCTTTTGTTATAGCATATGTCATGGTATTTGAAGTTCTCATAACAAGCCATTCAAAAAGAGCAGCACATCCTACACTTATCATAATCCATATCATCTTTTGAAATAACAAATCAAAATGAACAAGCCCTTTTCCAATGATCTGATCAACTGCCTGACCTATAAAAACAGGTGTTAATAATGTAAAAAGTATTTGCATAATAGAACAAAACAAAGCAAAATATAAATATTTTAAATAAGGAGAACAATATGATAATAATCTTTTTAATGTTCTTATATCCATTATTCCACCTCCTTAGAAAATTGAGAATTAGCAATTTCCTGATAGATTTTACAATTTTTCATAAGTTGTTGATGTGTTCCAATACCCACAAGCTCACCATGGCTTAAAACTAATATTTTATCTGCATGTATAAGACTACTGATTCTTTGACTGACAATAATTGTTGTTTGATTTAATGTTTGTAGTGCCTTTCTCAATGCTGCATCTGTTGCAAAATCTAAAGCACTTGCACTATCATCTAAAATAAGAATTTCTGGCTTTTTAACTAATGCTCTAGCTATTGTTAATCTTTGCTTTTGACCACCAGATAAATTTTGACCACCTTGGCGAATATATGTATCTAAACCTTCTTCAAGTTCTTCAACAAATGTTGCCTGAGCCAAATGCAGAGCATCTTTTATTTCTAAATCTGTAGCATCTTTCTTTCCCCACTGCATATTTTCTCTTAAACTTCCACTAAATAATACAGCTTGTTGAGGAACAAGACCTATCATTTTTCTTAATGCATCTAATTGATACTTTTGAATAGGAACTCCATTTATAAAAATTTGTCCTTGTGTTGCTTCATAAAATCGTGGAATAAGATTAACTATAGTTGATTTTCCTGCTCCTGTTCCTCCAATAATTCCTATTGTTTCTCCTTTAAAAATATCAAAAGATATATGACTTAATGCTTTTGAGTCTTGATATGAAAAAGAAACATCTTGAAATGAGATGACATTTGTTGTATCCTCACCCTTTTGATAATGACCATTATATATAGAGGGTTTCACTTCCATGACTTGTTCACAACGTTTATAACTTGCATAAGCCTTATTAAAAATAACAACAACATTTGCAAATACAAACATTGATAATAATATTTGATTCATATAATTGATGAGTGCAATCACTTCCCCTTGTGTCAAAGAACCTACATTCACCTTTAACCCACCTACATACAAAATAAGTAAAATAGCACAATTGACTATGACACTTGTACATGGATTTAAATATGCTGATATTTTTCCTACTTTGATTTGCATATCTTTTTGTTTTTGTACTGCTTCATCAAATCTATTTTTTTCCTGATATTGTTTAGAAAAAGCTCTAATCACTCTCATACCAGATAAGTTTTCTCTACATATCAATGATACACGATCCAACTGTTTTTGAATCTTTTCATATAATGGTAAAGACTTTGACATAACGATATAAATAGATAATGCCAGTAAAGGTGTGGCTAATAAAAAGATAAGTGCAATCTGTGATTGAATTCGAAATGCCATAATCAAAGAACCAATAATGAGAAATGGTGAACGTGAAACCAAACGTATAATCATCGCTACTGCAACTTGTAATTGATTCACATCATTTGTTATTCTTGTTATTAATGATGGTGTTCCTATTTCATCAATATTTTCATAATCATATTGATTAATGGCTTTGTACATATCACGTCTTAAATATGTTCCAAATCCTTGTGAAGTTAAAGATGCAAAATATTGGCAAACTAATGCACAACAATAACCAATAATAGCTAATGCAAAAAGAAGCATTCCTTTTTTTATGACATACTGTGAATCATGAGAAGATATTCCATAATCGATAATGTCCGCAACAACCAATGGAACAAGCAATTCAAAAAATGCCTCTGTCATTTTAAAGAGAAAACCAACAATAGCTTGAAAACGATAGGGTCTTATATATTTCTTCCACATATCTATAACCTTCTTTCTTGTTTTATTATAACTGAAATGATATTATATGTATAATATATATTTTATATAGTAAGTATATATATTTTATATAGGAGGATCTTTATGGATATTAAACAAATGATTTACTTTAAAACAATTGTAGAAGAAGGAACAATTTCTAAAGCAGCACAAACACTGCATATTGCTCAACCACCTTTATCTATACAACTGAAATTATTAGAAGATGAACTTGGTGTTCAATTATTAAAACGAGGACATAGAAAAGTAGAACTTACGAGTGCTGGAAAGCTTTTTTATAAACGTTGTTTACAAATCATCACATTGAGTGAAATCACAAAACATGAGCTTAAAGAAACAAACCAAGAGATATTACATCTTGGTATTACGTCTTCTAATGGAGCTTTAATGAAACAAATTCAGCCCTATTTAATAAGTCAACCTAAACTATCCTATCATATCCATGAAGGATCAACATATGAATTAATAGACTTATTGCTTTCTCATAATATTGATTTAGGTATTGTCAGAACGCCATTCGATCAAAGTCAAGTTAATGTTTATCCATATAGAAGTGAAGCAATGATAGCCGTTGGTAAAAAAGAATTCATAAATGATTCTATGAAACATATGAAAAATTATCAAAATATACCTCTTATTATTCATCAGCGTTATCTTTCACTTATTAGTGATCATTGTCTTCGCCTTCACTTTCATCCACTCATTAAAATGAGCTGTGATGATTGTCGTACATCTTTATTATGGGCCCAACTAGGCTTAGGTGTAGCTATCATTCCTGAGAGTGCTTTAGAATTTTGTCAAAATCATAATTTATCTTCTGTCATATTAGAAGATAAAGAACTGTATACAAGAATAGCCTTTATCACAAGAAAAAACGAAACACCAACTTTAAAAGTCAAAAATTTTATAGAACAATTTATTTAAAAAAAGGCCTTAGCCTTTTTTAAATATCTCTATTCTCTTCTTTTACCAAATCAATATTAGGTAAAGTAAATCCTCTTCCCTTTACACTGTGTATTTCACTACTAATAATAAAGGCAGTTGGGTCTATTCTCATGACCAAATCATGGATATTCGCATATTGTCTATAGTTAATGACACACAAAACTGCTTTTTGATGATCTTGAAAATAACCTGTTGTCACATTCACGAAAGTACATCCTCTATCAATCTCATCAAAAATAGCTTCTGCAATTTTCTCATGTTGTTTTGATATCACAAAAACTTGAATATTTCTTTCACCAAAAACAATAACTCTATCCATAACAATTGTTGAAACAAGCACTGTAATAATGCCATATAAAATTCCCTCAAAACTAGAGAAGAAAACTTGCCCAATCAATATCAAACTATCTTCAACATTAATAGCTAATGGTAAAGATATACCAAACTTCTTATTAAGAATCAAAGGTGGAACATCCAAACCACCTGTACTATACCCTAATCGAAAGACAATACCAAGACCAGCACCAGTACATAAACCAGCATAAATTGATGCCAGTAAAATATCATGAGTCACATTTTGTAAAGCTGGAAAAGATTCAAAGAATCCCAAAAAGAATGGAAAAAGAAATGAACTTAAAACAGTTCCTAAAGCGAACTTTTTCCCTAATACAACAAATCCTAAAACCAACATAAACATATTGATTACAAAAACAACTGTTGCATAATTGAATGATGTGAAATGTTCAATGATAAAAGAAAGTCCAGTTGCTCCACCATAAATAAGTCGCGAAGGAACTGCAAAAACAGCCACACCAAAAGCTAAAACAGCATTTCCAATAACAACCAAAATAGTATCACTGATTAATTTTCGTAACTTATTCATCATTATTTCCACTCACCATTGACTTTAAGTAAGCATAGATGCAATCATCCAATTCACCATCTAAAATCATTTTTGGCTGATTTGATTCATATCCACTACGATTATCTTTCACCATTGAATAAGGGTGTAAAACATAAGAACGAATCTGACTTCCCCATTCAATAGCCTTTTGTTCTCCTTTGATTTCACTCAACTGAGAAGCTTGTTCTTCTAACATTAATTGATAAAGTTTTGACTTTAACATAATCATAGCTTGTTCTCTATTTTGAATTTGTGATCTTTGTGACTGACATGTCACAACAATGTTTGTTGGAATATGTGTTATACGAATAGCTGAATCAGTTTTATTAATATGCTGACCTCCTGCTCCTGAGGCACGATAAGTGTCAATACGAATATCATTTTGATTAATTTCGATTTCTATATCATTGTCAAACTCTGGCATCACATCTACTGAAGCAAATGATGTATGCCTTCTCTTAGATGAATCGAAAGGTGAAATTCTGACCAATCTATGAACACCCTTTTCTGCTTTTAAATGTCCATAAGCATTATAACCAACAAAACGCATTGTTACAGACTTCAAACCAGCCTCTTCTCCATCTAAATAGTCTAATACTTCAACTTTAAAACCTTTTTTATCCCCATAACGCTGATACATTCTCATCAACATAGAAGCCCAATCTTGTGATTCTGTTCCACCAGCTCCTGGGTGAATCTCTAAAATAGCATTATGATGATCATATTCTTGAGAAAACAAAAGTATTCTTTCAAAATTCTCTAAATCTTTTTCAAATGCTTCATAATCCAGCTGTAAAGCCTCCATAAAATCACGATCATCAGTATCTTTAACATACTCATATGTTTCTTCTAAATCATCAAACTTTATAGATAAGTGTTCATAACTATCTGCTGTTTTTTTCATTTCATTGAGTTGATCATATATCTTTTTAGCATGGTCTTGATCATCCCAAAAATGCTCATCCATTGTTTGTACAGTTAATCCTTCTATTTCTCTTTTTAAAACATCTATATCTGCTGAAACATATAACTCTTTCAGTAATAAACGGGCTTTTTCAAGCCCATTTTTAATTTCATATAATTCCATTAATCTGCCTTAAACTCAACTTCAATATGAACAGAAGGAATTTGTTGTTCTTGTTCACTTCCAGGAGCAATTCCCATATGAACAATGTTTCTAGAGATATCTTGAGAAATAGATTTTGTCATTTCTTCAAACATATAAAATGCTTCTTCAGTATATTCTTGCAATGGATCTCTTTGAGCATAAGCTCTTAAATAAATACCGTTTCTTAATTTTTGCATTGCATCAATATGATTGATCCATGTATGATCAATAATACCTAATAAAACTCTTCTTTCATAATCAAGTTTGATTTCGGCTGGTAAGTCTTTATTAAATCTATTTTCATATTGTAGAAAAACAAGATCAGAAACACTTTTTGTCAATTTTTGAGGATCATTTTTAACCATATCTTTATTTTTAGCTGATAAAGTTGCAAGCAACATATAATTCTTTGAAATATAATTCAATGCTCCATCAACATCAACAGTATCTTCTTTACCATCATTCTTTGTAAAGCTTCTTACTGTATGTTCTACTGCTTGAGCAAACATTCCCTTAACAATATCAGTTAAATCTTCTTGAGACATAATATCATCGCGTTCTTTATACATAATTTCACGTTGTTGTCTCATAACATCATCATATTGTAATAACTGTTTACGAATATCAAAGTTTTGACCTTCAACTCGTTTTTGTGCTCCTTCAATAGATTTTGTAACCATCTTGCTTTCAATGGCTTCATCATCTAAGAATTTATCTGAGAACTGTTGTAATCTTTCATTAGCGAATCGTTGCATCAGCTCATCTTCAAATGAAACAAAGAACAATGAACATCCAGGATCTCCTTGACGTCCAGAACGCCCTCTTAACTGATTGTCAATACGTCTAGACTCATGTCTTTCACTACCAATAACCATCAATCCGCCAATTTCAGGAACACCTTCACCTAACTTAATGTCAGTTCCACGCCCTGCCATATTGGTTGCAATTGTGACAGCTCCCATAACACCAGCTTTTTCAATAATCAAAGCTTCTTTTGCATGGTTTTTTGCATTTAAAACATTATGTTTAATGCCTCTTTTGCTTAACATCTTGCTTAATAATTCAGATGTCTCTACGGAAACAGTTCCTAACAATATAGGTTGTCCATAAGCATGTCTTTTCACAACTTCATCACAGATGGCATTGTATTTTGCCTTTTGAGTTGCAAAAACCAAATCAGCTTTATCATCTCTAATAACTGGTTTATTTGTAGGAATTTCAATAACTCTCATATTATAAATTGTTCTAAATTCTTCTTCTTCTGTTTTGGCAGTTCCTGTCATCCCAGCTAACTTATTAAATAATCTAAAGAAATTTTGATATGTGATTGTTGCTAGAGTTGCAGTTTCTTCCTTAATTGGAACGCCTTCTTTTGCCTCAATAGCCTGATGCAATCCATCACTATAAGCACGTCCAGGCATAACACGTCCAGTAAACTGGTCAATAATCATAATACTTGCATTACGAATATCATGGCTACCATCTTCTGTTGCTATCATATATTCTACATTAAGCTGCATTGTATAGTTTGCTTTTAATGCTTGATTAATACGATGAACCAATCCTGTATTTTCTGGATCGTAAAGGTTATTTAATTTAAAATATTTTTCAGCTTGAGCAATTCCGCTTGCTGTTAAAGTCACGGTTTTGCTTTCAATATCTACTTCATAATCTTTTTCTTCTTTTAAAGATTTGACAAATTTATCTGCTTGTAAATAATAAGCTGCAAAATTTCTTTTTCCTCCAGATATAATTAAAGGTGTTCTTGATTCGTCAACTAAGATTGAGTCAACCTCATCAACCAATGCATAATTTAATGGTCTAAGAACCTTATCACTCAGTTGTGTCACCATATTATCTCTTAAGTAATCAAAACCAAGTTCAGCATTTGTTGTATATGTTACATCACAAGCATGCTGTGCTCTTTTTTCATCCTTAGATAATTCTCTTTTATTTAACCCAACAGTTAATCCTAAAAATTCTAAAACCTTTCCATTATCAGTTTTATCACGTTCTGCCAAATAATCATTAACTGTAACAACATGAACACCTTTACCCTCTAAAGCATTCAAATAAACTGGAAAGACTGAAGTCAATGTCTTTCCTTCACCAGTTTTCATTTCTGCAATGTCACCATTATGCAAAGAAATAGCTCCCATAATTTGAACTTTAAATGCTTTTAAACCTAATTGTCTATAAGCTGCTTCTCTAACAGTCGCAAAAGCCTCAACAAGAATATCATCTAGACTTGATCCTTGAGAAATTTTTTCTCTCAATAAGTTTGTTTGATTTGTGAGTTCTTCATCACTCATTGCTTGATACTTAGACTCTAAATCTAAAACCTGCTGTGCTTGTTTATCTAGCTTCTTCAATATTTTATTATCTTGTGAAAAGGCACTTTTCAAGCTTTTAAAAAATCCCTTCTTTTGTGTTTGTGGTGTTGTCTTAAACTCAATAGGTTGTGCTGGTTTTTTGACAATATCATCAAATGTTTCAACAACTATATCTTCACCTATATCATCACTTAAATCCACAATTTCAGCATCTGGATTTAATCCTAATTCTTCAATTTCTTTTGCCTCTTGTTTTTTAATTTTTTTTCTAATTTCTTGTTTTTTACTTGCCATGAATCAAATCTCCTTTCATGCATATTCAAACATCTCATATTATACCATAATATAAGATGAAAACAAAGAAAATATAAGTAAAATCACCGCTTTTTACTATAGAGAAAAGGATTGTTAATGATTAACAATCCCTTTCTCTTTAAATTTTTACAACATGTTTTGCTTGTAATCCACGATCACTTTGGTAAAGATCAAACTCTACTTCTTCACCTTCATTTAAAGATTTATATCCATCCTGAACTATTTGACTATAATGTACAAAAACATCCTTGCCTTCTCCTCGATCAATGAATCCAAATCCTTTTTCAGCATTAAACCATTTTACTTTTCCTTGCATAAAAACACTCCTTTACTTCATGGTCACTATGATTATATCGCTTTGAAAGTGCAAAAGAGCGTGATTTATGTCGATGATTATTTTTTATTTATCTTCATTTCCTCAAAAGATAAAAACAATGTCACATTTCTTTTATTTCCCAGGAAATATGTTGAAAGAGGAGGGATTCCTCCTCTATGCAAACCTTAATTCTTCAATATTCTGCTTTGTTGATAAAACAAGTAACTCTACTCTTTGCGGATTATACTTTAAAACAAGTGATAAACAAGCTAAAAGAGTTGAACCAGATGTTAACACATCATCAATAATTAAAACTTTCTTATTCTTTATCGTGTTTCCATTTCTCATTTCTATTTTTCCTTGAACACTTTTTCTCTCTGTATACGATAATTCACTTTGCTTGTACCTTTCTTTCTTGTAAAGACCTGTAAAGACTCTACGAGAAAAAGTAGACGCTATCTCTTCCATAGGAGCAAAACCTCTTTTCTCATTTTCCTCGTCATTGCTGGGGGCGACAATAACAATATAGTCTTTATAGCGTTCTTTGAATTCATTTATAAAATAACAAAGAAAGACATCTTTCAAAGCATGGTCATATAGACCTTTGTATTGATAAAGAAGTGTTTGAAAAAAAGAATTATACCTATAAAGGATATATAAGGGATGATTGTAAAATAAAATATGCTTATCAATCACATCAAACTGTGAAAGACATTTTTTGCAAATGGGTATCTTTTGAACATAGTGAAGAAGAAGTGGGTCTTTATAAATTGGTGAAAAACAAATTAAGCACTCATTCTGTTGAGCTTTTTGATTGTTTTGATACATTGCTGTATTGCTTTTGTTCTTTCACTTGTAAGAATATAAACAAATCCATGAGGATGATTGACTTTTCTTCCTACTCTTCCAGCCATTTGTATGAGTGTTTTTTCATCATACAAACCATGCTGTCCTTGATAAATAATAACCTGAACATCTTCTATAGTCACACCACGTTCTAATAATGTTGTTGATATAATAACTTGAATGTCTCCTTTCTTCATTCTTTGAATAACTTCTTGAGTGTTTTTATTCAATGAACTGACACCTTCTACTTGAAAATGATGACACAAAAAGCAAACCAATTGAGATACCAAAGATATGGTTGGTACATATACAATCGTTTTCTTATTTAAACATTTTAAAAGATGTTTTAATAAATACTTTTGCATACATAAAGGAGCTATAATCATACGGGGAACTGGAAGATCATAGTGATGATATCGTCTATTTAAAATAAGCAGTTCTTCATGTTGTACATCTTTTTGTGAAAATGTTGCACTCATTTTGACATAGTTATTCAAACAGCATCTTTTAAAAATCTCATTCAAAACATTATTTTGATAAAAGGGGAATGCATCTACCTCATCAGCAATCATCAAATGAAATCCAACACCATTTTCAAATCTATACAATTGATGCATTGTACAAATAATAAATTGTGCATCTTCATTTTCAATATGATTTCCATACAAAAGACCAATGCGAATATCACGAAACGCTTCTTTCATACGCCAATAAAGTTCCTTAACAAGTTCTTTACGAGGAATACAAAAACAAACACGTTGACCCATGGAGAGAACATAACAAATGAGTTCAAATGTCATTTCTGTTTTTCCTGATCCACAAACAGCAAGAACCAACGTATCTTTGTGGGATTGATAATTCATAACAAGCTGGTGTGAAATCTTCTTTTGACTTTGAGACAGTTCAAAATCCAAATGATAAGATACAACTTGTTTTTCATACATCTGTTCATGTGTCTGTCTTTCTTTTTCAATAAAGACTCTTTGAAAAGGAATACACTCTCGACAATAATACTGCCCTTCCAGCAAATAAAATCTTTCTACATTTGTATTGTGACATCTTGGACATTTCATTTCCATCACCCACAACTATCCTACCATACTTATGATAAGAAATGGTCTCAAGTTTATCTCATATTTGTATCAAGCTTTTTCCCATTTTCATACATCTTTATTAAAAATATCCTATATGACTAAAAATACATACAATTCCTTGAAACAAATATAAGACAATTATGAGAATATGA
>CATOPA010000033.1 GCA_951801965.1 uncultured Erysipelotrichaceae bacterium
ACATAGATACAGATGGAGATGGAAAAGCAAATATCAATATTGATAAAGATGGCGATGGAATAGCAGATGTGAATATAGATGTGAATGGAGATGGAATACCAGACTTAAATATTGAAGGTATTTTAGATACATCAGATCGTTCAACTATTCTATCATATGTCATGATGATCATTTTATCAGGAGCTATGATATTATTCACATCACTAAAGAAGAAAAAAATGTCTATTTAAAGAAAAAGCTTAAAGAGAGAAGGATTCAGGAATGGAGAACGTTTCTGAATTCTTTTTTTAGAATGTCTTATATGTTGAAAAAGATATAGAAAAAGTGCAAAAAGACTTGCATTATTGCTATTTATATGTATAATAATTAATCGACGCAATATGTGTTTCTATGCGTGGAAGGATTGACTATCCAACTGACCACAGCACGGACAAATTTATATAGGAGGTGTGTCGCGTGAGCAAGAAAGTCACTAGAGTTATGAAAATTCAATTCCCAGCTGGTGGAGCTAAACCAGGTCCTGCTTTAGCAGGTGCAGGAATTCAAATGCCAAAATTCTGTACAGCTTTCAATGATCAAACAAGAGATCGTATGGGAGAAACTGTACCAGTTGTTTTGACAATTTTTGAAGACAAGAGCTTTGAATTCGTATTAAAAACTGCTCCAACTGCTGAAATGATTAAGAAGGCATGTGGAATTAAAAAAGCTGCTTCTGATGCTAAACAAACAGTTGCAACTTTATCAGCTGAAAAATTAAAAGAAATCGCTGAATACAAAATGCCTGACTTAAATGCTAATGATTTAGAAGGAGCAATGAGAATTGTTGCTGGAACTGCACGTAATATGGGTGTAAAAGTTGAAGGCTTAGATGCCTAATTTGATGAAGAGGAGAAAAGAAAATGGCTAAAAGAAGTAAAAGATATAACGAAGCCGCTGCTCTTGTTGAAAAAGGTAAAGCTTACTCAATTGATGAAGCAGTAGCATTAGTTAAGAAAACAAGTAATGTAAAATTTGATGCAGGTGTTGATGTTGTATTTAAATTAGGATTAGATACAAGACATGCTGATCAACAGTTACGTGGGGCTGTTGTATTACCTCATGGAACAGGGAAAACAAAAAAAGTATTAGTTGTCACTCAAGGAGCAAAGGTTGAAGAAGCAAAAGCAGCTGGAGCTGATGTTGTAGGTGGAACTGAAATCTTAGATGAAATCCAAAAAGGATGGTTAGACTTTGAAGTAATGATAGCTACTCCTGATATGATGGCTTCATTAGGGAAATTAGGTCGTATTTTAGGACCTAAAGGTTTAATGCCTAACCCTAAGACTGGAACAGTAACTATGGATGTAGCTAAGGCTGTTCAAGAAACAAAAGGTGGTAAAGTGACTTATCGTACTGATAAAGATGGTAATGTTCATATGCCAATTGGTAGAGTATCTTTTGATGATGAAAAATTGGTTGAAAACTTCAAAACAGTTTATGACTTGTTAGTAAGAATTAAACCAGCAGTAGCAAAAGGAACTTACATGAAAAATGTTGTGATTTCAACAACAATGGGACCAAGTATTAAAGTACAAGCTTAGTCTAAAAAATGTCGCAATCAATATACCGTAGACAGCAACGGGGTTGACCTTAATAAAGTTGCCGAGGTGATATTGTCAAATAACATTGACAACTCCCTCGTTTATGCTAGGGAGTTTTTAAACGGATATATTGTTGCATATATAACAAAAAAAATAGGAGGTGTAACAATGTCAAAAGAAATTATGGAAGCAAAACAACAAGTTGTTGCTGAGATTGCTGAGAATCTAAAGAATGCACAATCAACAGTCGTTGTTGAATATCGTGGATTAACAGTTGCAGAAATGACTGAATTACGTAGAGCTTTAAGAGCAGAAAACGTTGGATTCAAAGTTTATAAGAACAAATTAGTTCAAAGAGCAGCTGAAGAACAAAACATGGCTGAGTTAAATGAACATCTTGTTGGTCCTAACGCAATTGCTTTTGGACATGAAGATGCAGTTGCTCCTGCTAGAATTTTAGCGGAGTTTGCAAAACAACATGAAGCTTTAGTTATCAAAGCAGGATATGTTGAAGGTAAGTATTTACCACAAGAAGAAGTTATGGCAGTAGCTAAATTACCTAATCGTGAAGGTATGTACTCTATGTTGCTTGCTTGTTTGAAAGAACCAGTAGCAAAAGTTGCAAGAGTTATTCAAGCTGTTGCTGATGCAAAAGGTGGAGAAGAAGCTGCACCTGTTGCTGAATAGTTAATAAAAAATAAGATGGAGGAAATAAAAAATGGCAAAATTAACACATGAAGAAATCTTAGCTTATTTAGAAGAAGCTACAATTTTAGAATTAAATGATTTAGTAAAAGCAATTGAAGAAAAATTTGATGTAACTGCTGCTGCTCCTGTTGCTGTAGTTGCTGGTGGAGATGCAGATGCTGCAAATGCTGCCCCTGCAAACGTAACTGTAACATTAACTGATGTTGGTGCTACAAAAGTACAAGTTATCAAAGCAGTAAGAGAAATCACTGGTTTAGGATTAGTAGATGCTAAAGGATTAGTTGACAAAGTTCCTGCAGAAATCAAGAAAGATATTCCTGCTGAAGAAGGAGCTAAGATTAAAGAACAATTAGAAGCTGCTGGAGCTACAGTAGAAGTTAAATAATTGTAAAAAATGAAAAAGCCCAATATGGGCTTTTTTTAGGAGATAAAATCATATGTCACATTATTATACAAACAATATTGATTTGAAATCTCAACAAATACAGATTCCTTTTGTTTATAGAAAACATCATATAACATTTATAAGTGATTATGGTGTTTTCTCTAAGGAACGTATTGATTATGGCTCACGTGTTTTGCTTGATAGCATGAATATTGATCAAGAAAAGAAGAGCTTGCTTGACGTGGGATGTGGATATGGAACTCTAGGTATTTCTTTAAAAATGGAATACCCATGGTTATGTGTTGATATGATTGATGTCAATGAACGTGCTGTTTTATTGGCAAATCAATCTATTGAATATAATCATCTTAAAGAAATTGAGGCATATAAAAGTTTTGTTTATGAAGATGTTGTAAAAACATTTGATGTGATTGTGTCTAATCCACCTATTCGTGCTGGAAAGAAAGTCGTTTTTGAAATTCTTGATGGAGCATTTGAGCACTTGAATGTCGATGGAGAATTGTATATTGTTATTCAAAAAAAACAAGGAGCTCCTTCTGCTAAAAAGAAGATGGAAGATGTATTTGGTAATTGTGAAGTTATCAAAAGAGATAAAGGATATTTTGTTTTAAAATCTATAAAAGAACGCTGATTTTTATATTTTCAAAATAAATTTTGAAAAATGATATTTGGTATTGACTTCAACTATGCACTATGCTAGTATAATAAAATGCCTACTCATGTATAAAAAGCAGTGTTTTTTATGCTTTCAAGATGAAGCTAGAGATAAGTGATAAGGAGTGAAGCGGACTTGGAAAAGAATGTAACTCAAGCAAAAAGTCGTATTAATCGTCGTAATTATTCAAGGATTAGTGGTTCTTTAGAATTACCAAATTTGGTAGAAATTCAAACAAATTCTTATGAATGGTTTAAGACAGAAGGTATTAAAGAAGTATTTAATGATGTTTATCCTATAAGCAATTTCAATGAAACTTTAACTTTAGAGTTTGTTGATTGCCGTTTTGACAAGCCAAAATATTCAATTGATGAAGCAAAGGATCGAGATGCAAACTATTCTGCACCTATTCGAGCAACTCTTCGTTTGGTGAATAATGGAACTGGAGAAATTAAAGAAAATGAAGTTTTTATGGGTGATTTCCCATTAATGACTGACTCAGGAACATTTATTATTAATGGTGCTGAGCGTGTTATTGTATCACAATTGGTACGTTCACCAGGTGCATATTTTGCTGATGCAATGGATAAAAGTGGTAAAACTGTGTTTACAGGAAGTTTAATTCCTTCAAGAGGAACATGGTTAGAATTTGAAAATGATGCTAAAGATGTTTTGAATGTTCGTATTGATCGTACACGTAAAATTCCTGGGACTATCCTTTTACGTGCTTTAGGTTTAAGCAGTGATGAAGATATTATTAATGTTTTAGGTGATCATGAGTTTATTAGAAACACACTTGCAAAAGATCCAACTCATAATACTGATGAAGCATTGATTGAAATTTACAATAAATTAAGACCAGGAGAACCAGCTACTTTAGATGGTGCAAATTCTTTGTTATTTGCTAGATTTTTTGATGCAAAAAGATATGATCTTGCTAAAGCAGGACGTTTTAAACTTGGAAAAAAATTGAGTCTGTTGGATAGAATTGCAAATCGTATTTTAGCTCAAGATATCAAGGATATTGATGGGAATGTTGTTATGGAAGAAGGAACACTTTTGACTAATGACAAATTAGATATTTTGAAGCCTGTTTTTGAAGCTGGAGCTCATACTATTGAAGTTCCAACAAATGAATTTATGCATTCACATGGAACAATCCAAGTTGTAGAAGTGTATGTAGATGAAACACGTTCTAAGAAGATGAAAGTTTGTGGAACTGATTTATCATTAGATTGTAAATATGTGACAATTTCTGATATGTTAGCTTCTTATTCTTATATGTTAAATCTTGTGGATATTTATAATTCTTTAGATTTAGCAAGTGACGATAGAGTTAATCTCATGAGCAGAATTGGTTTGTTAGATGATATTGATCATTTAGGAAATAGACGTGTGCGTTCTGTTGGTGAATTGATTCAAAATCAATTTAGAATTGGTTTATCAAGAATGGAAAGAGTTGTTAAAGAAAGAATGTCATTATCAGAAGTTGATAGTGTAACACCACAATCATTAACAAATATTCGTCCATTGACTGCAGCTATGAAAGAGTTTTTCTCATCTTCACAATTATCTCAATTTATGGATCAAATCAATCCTCTTGCAGAATTAACAAATAAACGTCGTTTATCTGCATTAGGACCTGGTGGTTTATCTAGAGATAGAGCAAGTTTTGAAGTGCGTGATGTCCATCCTTCACATTATGGACGTATTTGTCCAATTGAAACACCTGAAGGTCCAAATATCGGGTTAATTACAACACTCGCTTCATATGCAAAAATTAATAAATATGGATTTATTGAAACACCTTATCGTAAGGTTAATAATACAGTTGTTGATGAAAATGATGTTCGTTACTTAACAGCTGATGAAGAAAAAAATTACATTATTGCACAAGCAAAAGTGAAATTAGGAGAAAATGGTGAAATTTTAGATGAACAAGTCATTGCACGTCATTTAGGTGACAACATTATGGCTAAACCCGAAGAAATTGACTTTATTGATATTTCTCCAAAACAAATTGTTTCTGTTGCTACATCATGTATTCCATTCCTTGAAAACGATGATGCGACTCGTGCTTTGATGGGTGCCAACATGCAACGTCAGGCTGTACCATTGTTAAATCCTCATACGCCATTTGTAGGAACTGGTATGGAATATCAAGCAGCTAGAGATTCTGGAGCAGCAGTTGTTGCAAAAGAAAACGGTATTGTGACTTATGTTGATGCGAAAAAAGTTGTTGTTGAAGGGGATAATGGTCCTCGTCAATATCGCTTGACAAAGTTTGCAATTTCTAATGCTGGAACATGTATTAATCATAGACCAATCGTTAAGGTTGGAGATAAAGTTTTAAAAGGACAAGTTTTGGCTGACGGACCATCAATGGAACAAGGTGAATTGGCTTTAGGTCAAAACGTATTAGTTGGATTCATGACATGGAATGGTTATAACTATGAAGATGCTGTTATTATGTCAGAAAGACTCGTCAAGGAAGATGTGTATACTTCTATTCATATAGAAGAATACAGTATTGAATGTCGTGATACAAAGCTTGGACCAGAAGAAATTACAAGAGATATTCCTAACGTTGGAGAGGAAGCACGTAAAAACCTCAATAGTGAAGGTATCATCATGATTGGTGCTGAGGTTAAAGAAGGAGATATTTTAGTTGGTAAAGTGACTCCTAAAGGGCAAGCTGAACTTTCTGCTGAGGAAAAACTTTTATTAGCTATCTTTGGTGAAAAGTCTAGAGAAGTTAAGGATAATTCATTAAGAGTCCCTCATGGTGGTGCTGGAATTGTTCATGATATAAAAGTTTTCTCTAGAAAAAATGGTGATGAATTACAACCAGGTGTAAACAAAGTTGTAAAAGTATATATCGTTCAAAAACGTAAAATCTCTGAAGGAGATAAGATGGCAGGACGACATGGTAATAAAGGGGTTATCTCTCGTATTTTACCAATCGAAGATATGCCACACTTGGAAGATGGAACAGTCTTAGATATTATGTTAAATCCATTAGGGGTTCCATCACGTATGAATATCGGACAGGTTCTTGAATTACATTTAGGATATGCTGCAAGAGAGTTAGGAATGTATTTTGCAACACCTGCATTTGATGGTATCAATTCAAAGGATTTGGAAGATATTATGAAACAAGCAGGTATGCCAGTTGATGGTAAACAACCAGTTATTTCTGGGCGTACTGGAGAATACTTTGATTCAAAAATCTCAGTTGGTGTTATGTATATGATCAAGTTGGCTCACATGGTTGATGATAAGTTACATGCAAGATCAGTTGGACCATATTCATTAGTCACTCAACAGCCACTTGGAGGAAAAGCTCAAAATGGTGGACAGAGATTTGGAGAAATGGAAGTTTGGGCTTTAGAGGCTTATGGTGCTGCTTATACATTAAGAGAAATTTTAACTGTTAAATCTGATGATGTTGTAGGACGTGTTAAGACTTATGAAGCTATTGTAAAAGGACAAAAATTACCTGAACCAGGACTTCCTGAATCATTTAGAGTATTAAAGAAAGAATTACAGGCTCTTGCATTGGATATTCGTATGTTAGATGATGAGGGTCATGAATTAGATGAAAGAAAGATTGAAGATGAGGAACGTCGTTTCCCAACTTCAATTGAAACAACTCCAGAGGAAGAAACTCAAAAAGTACAAGAAGTTGTACAAGAGGATGAAGTTAATGGAGATTTTGTTGATGAAGATGAATCATTTGATGACTTAGATTCAGTCATTGATGGTCTTTTCGCAAGTGATGAAGAAGATGAAGAATAGGAGGAAACGATAAATGGCAGATGTCAATAACTTTTCAGCAATCCAAATTGGATTAGCTTCTCCAGAAAAAATTCTTGAATGGTCATATGGTGAAGTCAAAAAGCCTGAAACAATTAATTATCGTTCTCAAAAACCTGAAAAAGATGGGTTGTTCTGTGAAAGAATTTTTGGACCATCTAAGGATTGGGAATGTAGTTGTGGTAAATATAAGAAAGTCAGATATAAAGGTGTAGTCTGCGATCGTTGTGGTGTTGAAGTCACAAAATCATCTGTACGTCGTGAACGTATGGGGCATATTGAACTTGCAACTCCTGTTGCTCATATCTGGTATTTAAAAGGGATTCCTTCAAGAATGGGATTAATTCTTGATATGTCACCAAAACAATTAGAAGAAATTATTTACTTTGTTTCTTATGTTGTTACTGACAAGGGAAGTACTCCTTTAGAATATAAACAAGTTTTATCTGAAAGAGACTATCGTAATTGTTATGAAAAATTTGGAAATCAGTTTGAAGCAAAAACTGGTGCAGAAGCAATTAAGATATTGCTTCAAAAAGTTGATTTAGATGAAGAATTTGAAAATGTGACTAAGGAGCTTAAAGAGGCTCAAGGACAAAGACGTTCTAAACTTTTAAAGAGATTGGAAGCTATTGAAGCATTTAGATCTTCAAATAATCAACCTGAGTGGATGATCTTGGATGTTCTTCCAGTTATTCCACCTGATTTAAGACCAATGTTACAATTAGATGGTGGACGATTTGCAACAAGTGACTTAAATGATTTGTATAGACGTGTTATTACACGTAATAATCGTTTAAAGAAATTGTTAGAATTAGGAACACCTTCAATCATTGTTCAAAATGAAAAGCGTATGTTACAAGAAGCAGTAGATGCATTGATTGATAATGGTCGTCGTTCTAAACCAATTACTGGTGCTGGTGGTAGACCTTTAAAATCTTTGAGTCATACATTAAAAGGAAAACAAGGTCGTTTCCGTCAAAACTTACTTGGAAAACGTGTGGATTACTCAGGACGTTCAGTTATTGCTGTTGGACCTGATTTGAAAATGTATCAATGTGGTATTCCTCGTGAAATGGCTTTGAATTTATTTAAACCATTTGTTATTAGTGGATTGGTAAGAGAACAAATTGCAACAAATATTAAGGCTGCAGAAAGATTAATTGATAAAATGGATGATGTTATTTGGCCAATTGTAGAAGAAGTCATTAAAGAACATCCAGTCTTATTGAACCGTGCACCAACACTTCATAGATTAGGTATTCAAGCATTTGAACCTAAATTAGTAGAAGGACGTGCTATTCGTTTGCATCCGTTGGTTACACCTGCATTTAATGCTGACTTCGACGGAGACCAAATGGCTGTCCATGTTCCTTTAGGTGCTGAGGCTATTCAAGAAGCAAGACAATTGATGCTTGGATCAGGAAATATCTTAGGTCCTAAAGATGGAAAACCAATCGTTACTCCTTCTCAGGATATGGTGTTAGGAAATTACTATTTAACATTAGAAGAACCTGGTAAAGTTGGAGAAGGTAGTGTATTTGCTGATGTGAATGAAGTTTTAATGGCATATGATGCAAAGACTGTTCATTTGCATACAAGAGTTGCGATTAGAGGAAAGTCTTTAAATAATGCTACATTTACTGAAGAACAAAACAATAGTTATTTAATTACAACTGTTGGTAAAATTATATTTAATCAAATCTTTGATGGTCATTTCCCATTTATCAATGATCCATCTAAAGAAAATTTAGAGGCAACGCCTGATAAATATTTCGTTCCTATGGGAACAAATATTAAAGAGCATATTGCTGCTCAGCCAATTATTAAACCATTAGGGAAAAAGGCTTTGGGAAATATTATCGATGAAGCATTTAAGTTAAATAAAGCAACTGAAATCACAGCAATGCTTGATAAACTTAAAGATCAAGGATTCCATTATTCAACAATTGCTGGAATCACTGTTTCAGTTTATGATATTCAAGTTCCTCAAAGTAAATATGGTTTATTTGATAAAGCAGATGATAAGCTAGAAGTTATCAAAACGTTATATCGTAAGGGTAAAATTACTGATGAAGAAAGACATAATATTGTTATTAAATTATGGGAAAGTGTTAAAGATGAAGTTCAGTCTGTTGTTAAAGAAGAATTTGAAGCAGATTCTAAAAACCCAATCTTCATTATGTCTGATTCTGGTGCCCGTGGTAATATTTCTAACTTTACGCAGTTAGTTGGTATGCGTGGATTGATGTCAAACCCTAAAGGTGAAACAATTGAGTTACCTATTAAGTCTTCATTTAGAGAAGGTTTAACAGCATCTGAGTTCTTTATTTCAACACATGGTGCTCGTAAAGGATCTACAGATACTGCTTTAAAAACAGCTGACTCTGGATACTTAACAAGACGTTTGGTTGATGTTGCTCAAGAAGTTATTGTTACTGAAGATGATTGTGGAACTGACAAAGGATTTAAGGTTACAGAATTATATAATACTTCAGATAATTCTGTTATTGTTCCTTTATATGATAGACTTGTTGGACGTTATTCACAAAAAGATGTTGTTCATCCTGAAACTGGTGAAATCATTGTTCATGCTGGTGAAATGATGAATGAAATTTTAGCTAAGGACATTACTGATGCAGGTATTAAAGAGGTTGAAATCAAATCTGTATTTGGATGTAAAGCTAAAGGTGGAATTTGTAGAAAATGTTATGGACGTAATTTAGCAACAGGTGAAAAAGTTGAATTAGGAGAAGCTATTGGTATTATGGCTGCTCAATCAATTGGTGAGCCTGGTACACAGTTAACAATGCGTACTTTCCATATGGGTGGTGTTGCTGGTGGAGCAGATATCACTCAAGGGTTACCTCGTATTCAAGAATTGTTTGAAGCGAGAAATCCAAAAGCAAAATCTATTATTTCAGAAATAGATGGATCTGTTTCAAATATTATTGATAACAATGGACGTGCAGAAATTGTGATTACTAATGGTTTAGAATCAAAGAGTTATTTAGCTCCATATGGTGCTAAATTGAGAGTCGCTGTTGGTGATGATGTTGAAATTGGTTCAAAAATTACTGAAGGGTCAATAGATCCAAAAGAATTGTTAGCAGTAGCAGATGTAGAAGCTGTTGAAAATTATATCTTAAAAGAAGTTCAAAAAGTTTATCGTTTACAAGGTATTGAAATTTCTGATAAACATATTGAAGTTATTGTAAGACAGATGTTAAGAAAAATCCGTATTGTTGAAGGTGGAGACACTGGAGCATTGCCAGGAACTCATGTGAATGTAGAAAAGTTTACTGAATTGAACAAAGATGTTTTAAGAGATGGAAAACATCCAGCTGTAGGTAGACCTATTCTATTAGGTATCACAAAAGCTTCACTTGAAACAGAGTCATTCTTATCTGCAGCTTCTTTCCAAGAAACAACAAAGATTTTAACAGATGCAGCAGTTAAAGGTAAGACTGATGAGTTAAAAGGATTAAAAGAAAATGTTATTATTGGTAAATTGTTACCAGCTGGTACTGGGTTAAGAGGACCTTTGAAATCTCCTGAAACAATTGCAAGAGAATTAGAAGAAGAACAAAAAGCAAGAGAACTTGAAGAAGTTGAAAAGCTAGAAGCAGAAATCTTATCTGAAGATTTATTAAATATTGAATCAGAAGAACAATTTACAAATGCTGATTAAAAGAAAGGGTATATGTGAAGGCATATACTCTTTTTAATATTTTAAACAAGTGTGATTTTATTTTATAAAAAAGTAAAAAGTAATTGACAATAGTTTGATTTTTGTTTATAATCATCTCCGGTACTCATAAATAGAGTACATTTATTCTGGTGAAAAATGAAACACCCGGAATTGTGTGTTAAGAAATATGGAAAGGAGAAAGAATATGCCTACAATTAATCAATTAGTAAGAAAAGGACGTAGTGAAAAGACATCTAAGTCAAAATCACCTGCTTTAAATAGAGGATATAACTCTTTGTTGAAAAAACCAACAAACTTAAGTGCACCTCAAAAGCGTGGAGTTTGTACTCGTGTTGCTACTATGACTCCTAAGAAACCTAACTCAGCTTTGCGTAAATATGCCCGTGTGCGTTTATCAAATGGTATGGAAGTTACAGCATATATTCCAGGAATTGGACATAACTTACAAGAACATAGTGTTGTGTTAATTCGTGGAGGACGTGTTAAGGACTTACCAGGGGTTCGTTATCATATTATTCGTGGTACTATGGACTGTGCTGGGGTAAAAGATCGTATGCAAGGACGCTCTCGTTATGGAGCAAAGAGACCAAAAAAATAAGAGATAGGAGGAAAAACTGATGTCAAGAAGAGGACGCGTAGCAAAAAGAGATGTACTACCTGATCCAATTTATAATTCAAAGGTAGTTACAAAATTAATTAATAACATTATGCTTGATGGAAAAAAAGGTGTTGCTCAAAACATCTTATATGAAGCATTTAATAAAGTTGAAGCAAAGACTGGAAATTCAGCAATGGAAGTTTTTGATCAAGCTATCAATAACATCATGCCTGTACTTGAATTAAAGGTAAGACGTATTGGTGGGGCAAACTACCAAGTGCCTGTTGAAGTATCTCCAGAAAGAAGAATGACATTAGGATTAAGATGGTTAGTTAATTACTCTCGTTTAAGAAATGAAAAGAGTATGGTTGATCGTTTAGCTAATGAAATTATTGATGCTTCTAATGGTACAGGGGCTTCTGTTAAAAAGAAAGAAGACACTCATAAAATGGCTGAAGCAAATAAAGCATTTGCACATTTCCGTTGGTAATATAAAGATACTATTTGAAAGGAGAAAATTATGGCTCGTGAATTTTCGTTAGAAAACACTCGTAATATTGGAATCATGGCTCATATTGATGCTGGTAAAACAACAACAACTGAACGTGTTCTTTATTACACTGGTAAAATTCATAAAATTGGTGAAACACATGATGGTGCTTCACAAATGGACTGGATGGAACAAGAACAAGAACGTGGTATCACAATCACTTCAGCTGCTACAACAGCTCAATGGAAAGGATATCGTGTCAATATTATTGATACTCCAGGCCATGTAGACTTCACTGTTGAAGTAGAACGTTCTTTACGTGTATTAGATGGTGCTGTCACTGTATTAGATTCAAAAGCTGGTGTTGAACCTCAAACAGAAACTGTTTGGCGTCAAGCAACAACTTATGGTGTTCCTAGAATTGTATTCTGTAATAAAATGGATGCAACAGGAGCAGACTTCTTAATGTCTGTAGATTCAATTGGTAAAAGATTAGGAGCTAACGCTGTAGCTATTCAATTACCTATTGGAGCTGAAGGAGATTTTGAAGGATTAATTGACTTAATTAAAATGCAAGCTGTTCATTTTGAAGGAGCAAAAGGAGAAAACGTTGTTTATTCTGAAATTCCTGAAAATATGAAAGCTCAAGCTGAAGAATATCGTCAAATTATGATTGAAAAAGCTGCATCATTTGATGATGATTTAATGATGAAGGTCTTAGAAGAAGAACCAGTTACTGAAGAAGAAATTAAAGCTGCAATCCGTAAAGGAACATTAGCAGTTGAATTGTTCCCTGTATTATGTGGTTCTGCTTATAAAGATAAAGGTGTTCAATGTATGTTGGATGCTGTTATTGATTTCTTACCTGCTCCAACTGATGTTGCATCTATCAAAGGTGAAGATGAAAATGGTAATGAAATTGAAAGACATGCAAGTGATGATGAACCATTCTCTGCATTAGCATTTAAGATTATGGCTGACCCATTTGTTGGAAAATTAACTTTCTTCCGTGTATATTCTGGAACAGTCACTTCTGGTTCTTATGTATTAAACTCTACTAAGGATAAGAAAGAACGTTTAGGACGTATTTTACAAATGCATGCCAATACACGTAAAGAAATTAGTGAAGTATATGCTGGAGATATTGCTGCAGCAGTTGGTTTCAAGAATACAACAACTGGTGATAGTATTTGTGATGAAAAGAACTTTATCATTCTTGAAAAAATGGAATTCCCAGAACCAGTTATTGAATTAGCTATTGAACCAAAGACAAAACAAGACCAAGACAAATTAGGTAATGGTTTAGCAAGATTAGCTGAAGAAGATCCAACATTCAGAGTAACAACAAACCCTGAAACTGGTGATACTATTATTGCTGGGGTTGGAGAATTACACTTAGACGTTATCGTTGACCGTTTAAGAAGAGAATTTAAAGTAGAAGCAAATGTTGGTGCTCCTCAAGTTGCTTATAGAGAAACAATTAAAGGAACTGCTGATTGTGAAGGTAAGTTTGTAAGACAATCAGGTGGTCGTGGACAATATGGTCACGTATGGATTAAATTTGAACCTAATGAAGGAAAAGGATTTGAATTCGTAGATGCTGTTGTTGGTGGAACAGTTCCAAGAGAATATATTGGTTCAGTTAAAGCTGGTCTTGAAGATGCTTTACAAAACGGTATGATTGCTGGATATCCAGTATTAGATGTTAAAGCAACTCTATTTGATGGTTCATACCATGATGTCGATTCATCAGAAATGGCTTATAAAGTTGCTGCAAGTTTAGCATTAAAAGAAGCAGGAAAGAAATGTAACCCTGTTATTTTGGAACCTATCATGGCAGTTGAAGTTGTTGCTCCAGCTGAATATTTAGGAAGCGTTATGGGAGATATCTCATCAAGACGTGGTATGATTGAAGGACAAGAAGAAAGAGGAACTGCTATTGTTGTTCAAGCAAGTGTACCTTTATCTGAAATGTTTGGATATGTTACTGATTTAAGATCATTTACTCAAGGACGTGGAACTTATACTATGCAATTTGATCGTTATGAACAAGTTCCTAAATCAATTAAAGAAGAAATTATTAAGAAAAACAATTCAAATAATTAATTGTAATGAAAGTTATTGCTTTTTTGTTTTAAATCATTTAGAATGTATATGTAAATTTTAGAAAAATTATATAGGAGGAAGCTTATAATGGCTAAAGAAAAATTTGACCGCTCTAAAGCGCATGTTAATATTGGAACAATTGGTCACGTTGACCATGGTAAAACTACTTTAACTGCAGCAATCACTACTGTATTATCTCAAGAAGGTAATGCACAGGCTATGGATTATGCTGCAATTGATGCTGCACCTGAAGAAAAAGAACGTGGTATCACAATCAATACTGCACACGTTGAATATCAAACAGCAACTCGTCACTATGCACACGTTGACTGTCCAGGTCATGCTGACTACATCAAAAACATGATCACTGGTGCTGCACAAATGGATGGTGCTATCTTAGTAGTTGCTGCTACTGATGGACCTATGCCTCAAACTAGAGAACATATCTTATTATCTCGTCAAGTTGGTGTACCATATATCATTGTATTCTTAAATAAATGTGATATGGTTGATGACGAAGAATTATTAGACTTAGTTGAAATGGAAGTTCGTGAATTATTAGATGAATATGATTTCCCAGGTGATGATACTCCTGTTATCCGTGGATCTGCTTTAAAAGCATTAGAAGGAGATGCAAAATGGGTACCAGCTATTCATGAATTAATGGAAGCTGTAGATTCATATATTCCAACTCCAACTCGTGACACTGATAAACCATTCTTAATGCCAGTTGAAGACGTATTTACAATCACTGGACGTGGAACAGTTGCTACTGGACGTGTTGAAAGAGGACAATTAAAATTAAATGATCCAATCGAAATCGTTGGTATTAAGGAAACTCAAAATACAGTTGCTACTGGTATTGAAATGTTCCGTAAATTATTAGACTATGCTGAATCTGGAGATAACATCGGGGTATTATTAAGAGGTGTTAACCGTGATCAAATTCAACGTGGACAAGTATTAGCTAAACCTGGTTCAGTACATCCACATAAGAAATTTAAATCACAAGTTTATATCTTATCAAAAGATGAAGGTGGACGTCATACTCCTTTCTTCGCTAACTATAGACCACAATTCTATTTCAGAACTACTGACGTTACAGGAGTTATTGAATTAGCTAATGGTGTTGAAATGGTTATGCCAGGAGATAACGTAGAATTAACTGTTGAATTAATTGCTCCAATCGCAATTGAAAAAGGAACTAAATTCTCAATCCGTGAAGGTGGTAGAACTGTAGGTTCTGGAAATATTTCTGAAATTATTGAATAATGATGAAAGATGAAGGTATCCATATGGGTACCTTTTTTGTTTGAATTGTGATATGATGGAAAAGAAGGATGGGATAGATATGAATAAATTATTTTTCTTTGATATAGATGGAACACTTATTGATTGTCATAGTGGAGATTATTCAATTTCATCAGAAGTTGTTAATGCATTAGATCAATTAAAGCAACAGGGACATGATGTTTTTTTAGCGACAGGAAGGTGCAAGTGCTTTATTTTAGATGAGGTAATGGCGTATCCATTTAGTGGCTATGTGACATGTAATGGGGCTCATGTAGAGTATAAAAATGAAATAGTATATAAAAAAGTCATACCAGCAAAAGCAATTCAAAAAACTCATGATTTGTGTGTGAAAAGAAAAATGGCTTATTATTTTGAAAATAGCGAGTGTATTTATGTTTTAGATAAAAATAATCCTAGGCATATTGAATTTAAAACAGTATGGGGAATGAAGGACAAAATTATAGAGGATCAATTCAATATTGAAGATATTGAAACATATATAGGAATGATTGTTGCAAATGATGAGAAAGATATTCCATTTATTCAGCGAGAATTGTCTGAGTATTTTGATGTTCAAAGACATTTGGATGGATTATCGTTTGATTTGACATTAAAAGGAGAATCGAAGGCAAAAGGAATTTTAGAATTGACTAAAATACTTCATAATAAAGTGGAGAATACAATTGCCTTTGGTGATGGACGCAATGATATTGAAATGCTAAGCCAAGTTGGATTGGGGATAGCGATGGGAAATGCGGCTAATGAGGCGAAAGAAGCTGCAGATTATGTCACAACAGAAATTCATGATCATGGAATAGTGAATGCATTAAATCATTTCTCTTTTTTGTAATCTTAAGAAAAACATTGCTTTAATGAATTATTGGTTGAAATTCACTATTCAATTTGATAAAATATAAGTACAGAGTAATTCTGAAATTTGCTTATTAAAAGGAGAAATAAAAATGGATGAACAAGAACAAGTAGTTATTAATCTTATTGTAAACAGTGGAAGTGCACGTAGTTCAGCAATTGAAGCTATTCAATATGCTAAAGCTGGTGACTTAGAAAAAGCTGAAGAATCATTACAAAACGCTAAAGAAACAGTTAATGAAGCACATCATGCTCAAACTGAATTAATTCAAGCTGAAATTAGAGGAGAAAAAGCACCATTAAACTTATTAATGGTTCATGCTCAAGACCACTTAATGACTGCATTAGTTGTTATTGACTTAGCTCAAGAATTTGTTGATTTATACAAAAAAGTTGGTTAATCAAGATAAAGAGATTCCTATGAATGGAATCTTTTTTTGTTATATGATGCATGTCATTTCCAAAGGTATGCTCAAAAAAGCAACCAAAGAAAAGAAGGAGGGATAAAAAAGGATAAAAAAAGAAAAAAAGATGTTGACAATAAGGGAGAGATTGTGTATTATATGGAAGTCGGCTCGGCCAAG
>CATOPA010000034.1 GCA_951801965.1 uncultured Erysipelotrichaceae bacterium
ACGATGAAAGCGAGTGACATAAACAGGATCACCAGTTAATGAAGAACGCATAATCTTTACAGCAACCGTTCTTTTTAAAATCATATCCTCAGCCAAATAAACATCTGCCATTCCACCTTGACCAATTAAATCCTTTAAAGCATATCGACCTGCTATTACTTTATTCATTTGACTCATTATTGACAACTCCTTCTTTTCTTATTATTGCAAATCCGATGTTATCCTTCCCACCAAAAGCATTTGCCTCATCTAATAATTCATCAGCAAGACTTTCTAAATCTTTATTTTGACTAATAATTTGAACAATCTGTGATTGAAGTAAAGAATTATACAATCCATCAGAACAAAGTAAAACAATACCATTATTCATTTGTAAAGATGTAAAAGATATCTTCAAAGCATCACTCACACCAACTGCCTGCAACAAAATATTCTTTTGAGGATGATAAATAGCTTCATCCTTAGAAATTGTTCCTGCATCAACTAAAATATTAACCAATGTATCATCTTTCGTTAATTGAATGAAATCATTATTTTCATAAATATATGCTCTTGAATCTCCTATATGAGAAATATACAAACATTCATCTTTTATCATAGCTAAAACGACTGTTGTTCCCATTCCTTCTAAGCTTTCATCTTCAAAACTTTTACTTTTCACAAGCTGATGTGCATGATTAATCACATTTGACATCCAAATACGAATATCAACCTCATCACTAAAACATTCATGATTCATATAATGTTCTATAATATCATCACATGTCATTTGAGAAGCAATTTCTCCAGCATTATGTCCTCCCATTCCATCACATAAGACAACTAATGCCTCATTTTCATTTTTTTGATGAAAACGTACATAGTCCTGATTGACTTGCCTCACTTGTCCAATATCACTTTTGATTACTATTTCCATACTGCTCTCCTACCTTCTTAGCACGTAATTGTCCACATGCTCCATCAATATCTCTTCCATGCTCTTTTCTTTGTGTCACATTGATTTTCAATCTTAATAACTCTGCTTTAAACTTTTCAACATTTTCCATTGGAGATTGTTGATAGCCATGTTCATCAACAGAATTATATGGAATAAGATTAACATAAGCATTTAATCCTCTAATGTAATGTGCCAATTGTCTAGCATGTATAAGCTCATCATTTACTCCCTTTAATAAAATATATTCCAAAGTCACTCGTCGATTCGTTTTCTCAATATAATATTTGAGTGATTCTCTTAATTGATCTAAAGAATATTTTTTATTAATAGGCATTAATTCATTACGAATTTCATCATTAGGAGCATGCAAAGAAATAGCAAGATTACTTTGAATACCCTCGTGTGCATAAAGCTCTATCATATCACATAATCCACAAGTAGAAATTGTGATATGTCTTGCGCCAATAGCAAGTCCTTTAGGATGATTAATTGTATGTACAAAATTCATGACTTCATCATAATTATCAAATGGTTCTCCTGTTCCCATCACAACAACATGAGAAATTCTTTCAGATGTATCTGCCATAACAGTTAAAATTTGATTAACCATCTCTCCTGATGTCAAATTACGCTGTTTTTTCAACAAACCACTTGCACAAAAACGACATCCCATATTACATCCAAGTTGACTCGTTACACATAAACTTCTTCCATAATCATGAATCATTAAAACAGATTCAATCAATCCTCCATCTCTTAGTTCAAAAAGATATTTAATTGTCCCATCTTTAGAAACTTGTTTCTCTTTGATTTTTAAAAGTCCAATATCAAAATGTTCTTTCAATCGTTCTCTAAGTACTAATGAAAGATTATTCATTTCATCAAAAGAAGTGACATTTTTTTGATAAATCCATTCAAAGACTTGTGTTGCTCTAAACTTCTTTTCTCCTATAGCAATCATATCAAGAATCAATTGTTCTTGTGTATCATCATAAATCAATTTCATATTTTCATTCCTTTTCCATTAAACACATATAAAATCCATCACTATGATATTGATAAGGCAAAATGGATTGAGACTGAATCACTTTCATATCAGGATGTCTTTTTATAAATTGTTCAACTTGTTTCTCATTTTCTTTTTTATTTATTGTACATGTACTATACACAATTCTACCATGACTTTTCAATAAAAAATATGCATTTTCTAATAATTTTTGCTGAATTTGAATAATTTCATCCATTATTGAAGAGTCATGATATTTAATTTCTGGTTTTCTTGACAAAACACCTAAGCCACTACAAGGTGCATCAAGTAAAATTTTATCAAAAGTTCCTTCATCATATAATTCTATTAAACATGTTGAATCATAGACATGAGTTTTTACTATATTAACACCTAAACGTTGCATATGCTCTTCAACAAGGGAAATTTTATGTTCATATAAGTCATATGCCTCAATAGTTCCTTTATTTTTCATCAAAGCTGCCAAATGAGAAGTTTTTCCACCAGGAGCACAACACATATCTAAAACGTACTCATATGGTTTTGGTGAAAGTAATCTGGCAACAAGCTGACTAGACTCATCTTGAATAGTTACCAAACCATTTTGATAATCACTTGAATAAGCAATATTGCCCCCTTGATAATAAAGACCATCTTGACTGAGTTGGCCTTCACTCCAGCATGTTTTTTCTAATAATTTTTCTTTAGAAGTCTTTAAGTCATTCACTCGTGCACTCTTATATGGAATATCATTATTAGCTAGACATATTTTCTTTGTTATGTCTAAACCATACTGCTTTATGAACATTTTTACCATCCATAAAGGATGGCTTGTTTCTACTGATAATCTTTCAATATCACTTAAATCATTAAATGTAGGTTCATGCTGAAAAACATTTTTTAAAACTGCATTGATCAATCGAGCAGTCTTTATCCCTTTTCTTTTTTTAGCAATTTGAACAGCTTCATTAACAATTGCATAATCAGGAATTTTATCCATAAAATCATGCTGATACAAACTCATCAATAGTAATACTTTCTCAAAAGATTTAACCCTTACTTTAAGAAAAGGTTTCAATTGATAATCTAAATAAAGCATATTCTGAACAGTTCCATAAACTATTCTTGTTATAAAATCTTTTTGTTCTTGAGCAAGATAATGCTTTTGAAAATAAGAATTTAATGTTAAATTCAAGTAACTTTTTTCTTGTTTATACTTTAATAGTATTTCTAATGCTATTTCTCTATCCATAATTAAATTTGTGAATATGGATTAAAATCACATATCACTGTTACCCTTCCTTTTTGTTGTTTATTATAATAATCACTCATTTGTTGTAGTGTCTCATAAATGTCTTGACTTGCAATAAATTTGATTAAAATTCTCTCACGATATAAATCTTTCATTTTATAAATTGAACTTTTTGCAGGACCTAAAATAGCTGCTTGATGAAGATGTGTTTGTAAATACATTTTCATATCTAAAGAAGCCTGATGCAATAAATCTTCTTTTTTAGATTGTATCATCAAACTCACCATATGGCAATATGGTGGATATTTTGCAGCCTGACGATAAATCATTTCTGAATGATAAAACGATTGATAATCATGCGTAGCTGCATATTGAATAGCATAATGCTCAGGATTATATGTTTGAATAATAACTGTTCCCTTCTTTTTTCCTCTTCCACTACGTCCAGAAACCTGACAAAGAAGTTGGAAAGTTCTTTCACTCGCTCGAAAGTCAGGAATATTCAAACTTAAATCTGCATTAAATACACCTACAAATGTCACATCCTCAAAATCCAACCCCTTAGCAATCATCTGTGTTCCTAATAAAACATTTCCTTCTTTATTCTGAAATTTTTTCAAAAGCTTCAAATGCCCATCTTTATTCTTAGTTGTATCAACATCATATCTAATGACCTTAGCATTTCTAAATTCTCTTTCTATATCTTCTTCTATCTTTTGCGTTCCATATCCTACTGTTTTTAAATGTGGAGATTGACATTTTAAACAAAGACGAGGATATTCAATAGAATAATCACAATAATGACATTTTAAACGTCGTTCATTTTTATGATATGTTAATGTTACATCACAATGTGGACACTTGATAACCTCTCCACAATCCATACATTGCACATAAGTTGCATATCCTCTTTTATTTAAGAGTAAAACAACCTGCTCATTCTTATCAATTGTTTCTTGAATACTCTGCTTCATTGCTTTAGAGAACAATGAATAATTTTTCCTTTTCATTTCTTCAACCATATCAACAATTTGAACAGATGGCAAAGGTTTTTGATTGATACGTTCTGGTAATTCAAACAAATCATAGACACCTTTTTTAGCACGAGCATAACTTTCTAATGAAGGTGTTGCACTGCCTAATACTACTTTTGCATGATGAAACCTAGCTCTTATCTTAGCAACTTGTGATGTCAAATATCGAGGCGCTGTTTCTTGTTTATAGCTTGCATCATGTTCTTCATCTAAAATAATAAGTCCAATATTTTCTAATGGAGCAAAAATTGCTGAACGTGCTCCAACAACAATGTCAACATTTTGTTGTTTCATACGACGATACTCATCATAGCGTTCTCCTTGAGAAAGACGTGAATGCAATATAGCAACATTTTCTCCAAATCTTTCTTTAAAAGCCTTGACCATCATAGGTGTTAAGGAAATTTCAGGAACAAGCATAATGACTTGTCGTCCTTTTTTTAAAGTCTCTCTTGCTAAAGCAAGATACACTTCTGTTTTTCCTGAACCAGTTACTCCATGAAGCAAGGATACCAATTTTTGACTTTTTAAAATACCATCAACAACATTTTGTTGCTGTGATGTTAATTGTATGTATTGTTGTCTTTGATGGATATCATTTAAAGGAATGCGGTAATCTTCTATGACTTGATATTCAACAAAGCCTTGTTCTATTAATTTATCAACAACACTTTTACTATAAGGTATATTTTTAATTTGTGAATAAGGATGTTCCTTTAAATAATTTAAACATTCCTTTTGCTTTTTACTCTTTGGTTCGCCATCTTTTAAAACATGTATAATCGTTTTTGTTTTTACTCGAATTGTTTGATGTGTACTTGGTTTTAATTGTGATGGCAACATTGCTTGTAAACATGAAATACGTGGTGATAAAGTCATTTGTGATAATGTCATAGCTAAATTTTGTAGTTCTTCATTCAAAAGTGGTTCTTCATCTATAACTTGATATATATACTGATAATGAAATCCTGACTGATTTTCTAACTCTTCTTGTGTCAACAGTGTTTCCTCAATGTCTTCAACATAACCTATCAGTTTTTGATGATGAAAAGGAATATAAACACGTACACCTTTTTTCAAAAAAACATCACTTAAATAACTGAAAGCAGTATCCAATGAATGAACTGGATGTTCAATTAACACTTTAACAATATACATATTTTCACCACCTCGATTTATTCTATCATAAAAAAAGAGTCATGTAAAACATGACTCAATTATTTATCAAATAAAGGAACAAGCTCTTTTTTAAGCACATTAACTAACCCTAAGTCACTCATTTTTGCATGAGGAACAACAGGTAAAGCTAATGTCACAATACGAAGTAAAGGATTTTCAATTTCAGTTAAACCTAATTGACGATTAGCTTGTTTCATAAGATTAGCATCTTTTGCGAGTTCTTCAGCAGGTTTTAAAGAGAGCAACCCAGCAACTGGTAATGCAAGTGTGTGTAGAATTTTCCCATCTTCAACTGCACACATTCCTCCACCTACTCGTTTTAACTCATTAGCAGCAATAAGTGCATTTTCAGGACAATCATAAACGATTGTTAAATTGTGAGAATCATGAGACACTGTAGAAGCTAAAGCTCCATGAGTTATTCCAAATCCACGAACAATATGAACAGCGATATTATCATTATCCTGATAACGATTCACTACTGCAACAAATTTTATATCATCATCATTAAAAACAACTTGTCCATTGACAACTTCAAGTTCTTCATCAGCAATACGTGTTAAAGAAGTTTGTTTGTTATCAAATTGCATAATATGTGCCTTTATTTTTCCATTTTCTATAGGTGCTTTGATTGTAAAATCATCAACTGATAATGGTTTAACAGAAACAGAATTACGACTTTCTAATTCAAAACTATGTTCTGGAATTTCAACACATAATTTTCCATTTTCAGCAACTTTTTGACCACCATAAAATACACAACTTGGCTTCATTTCTCTTAAATCAGGTAATAAAATCATATCTGCCACATACCCAGGAGCGATAGCACCTAAATGCTTTATTCCTGCTTCTCTTGCTGTATTATATGTAGCACTACGAATAGCATCAATTGGATCCATTCCATTTTCAATAGCAATCTTTACAACGTCATTCATATGTCCATGAACCAAGATATCTTCAGATTCGCGATCATCAGTACATAAGCATAAATGATCTAAATAACGACTTTTTTGAAGAGCTTTCCAAATTGCAGGAATATTTTTACACATACTAGAATCACGCATATCTATAAACATTCCATCACGATATTTTTCATAAGCTTCTTGTGTTTCATGGCTTTCATGACAAGTATTTGGTCCACCGCACAAATAAGCACTTAACATTCTTCCACTTAAAGCAGGAGCATGTCCTTGAAGATAAAGTCCATTTTCTTCAGCGACTTTTAAAATTTCCATCATTCTATCTTCACCAGAAATAACAGCTAAGAAATCCATAACTTCTGCTAAACCAATAACTCTTGGAAGCTTTGCTAATTCTTCAATTTCTTTAGCAAAGAAAGATGCTCCAGCATTTTCTAATCCTGGTACTGCAGGAATACATGATGGAATATCAATGCATTGACGCATTGGTAAATCATCAGCATCATCATGCATATATTTAACTCCTTCAACACCCCAAACATTTCCTATTTCATGAGGATCTGTAATCACAGTTGTTGTTCCCCATGGAATGACAGCTTTTGCAAAATGACGTGGAACCATCATAGAGCTTTCGATATGTTCATGAGCATCAATAAGACCTGGAATCAAGTATTGTCCATTTGCATCAACAATTTGATCAGCTTTGATCGTTTCCTCTTGACCGTATTCGATATGAGCAATATAACCATCTTTTACATAGACAGTTCCATCATAAATTTCACCATTAAACATATTGACAATTTTTGCATTTGTAATAGCTAAATCACTATTGATTTCTCCTAATGCTGCTTTTAACAACATTTTTTTATTTTGACATCTTAAATCCATAAGTTTCTCCTATCCATAAATAAAATATAAAACAAGTGGAATTGCTAAAATATACATTCCTACATGGACTTCATTGAATTTACCAGTAACAACTTTGATAAAGATATGAGCTAAAATACCAGCAGCGATACCAGCAGCAATGCTTGCCATAAATGTTCCAAACATAATCATAACAAAAGCTCCAAAGCTTTCTGTAAAATCGCTAAAATCAATATCCTTAAAACCACTGATCATTAAGAATCCAACAAAAATTAATGCAGGACCTGTAGCACAATCAGGAATAATTAAAACAAGTGGAGCAAAAAACATCATAACAATAAATAATAAACCAGTAACTAATGCTGTCATACCACTACGTCCTCCAGCTTCTACTCCAGAAGTAGATTCAACATAAGTTGTTACTGTTGTACATCCACTTAATGCCCCAACACATGTTCCAACAGCATCTACTAAGAATGGTTTTTCAATTCCTGGTAAATTTCCATCTTCATCTAACATATTTGCTTTTGAGGCAACACCTAATACTGTTCCAAGTGTTGAAAAGAAATCTCCAAAAAAGGCAATAAACATTAAAACAACACCTTCAGCAGTCCAAATTGATGTCATATTGATATTTCCAACAATATTTGTCACTGTAGAGAATGAAGGAATTTGAAAAATGTTTTCAGGAAGTGCTGTGATTCCTAATGGAATACTTACAATTGTTGCAGCAATAATTCCAATTAACATAGCCCCTTTCACTTTGTATGCAGTTAAAGTTGCAATTAATAATAAACCAAATAAAGAAACTAATACAGTTGGTTGTGTAAAATCTCCCATTGCTAAACCTGCAGAAAAATCACAAATTCCTGTACTCTTTAATCCTAAATATGCAATAAAGAATCCAATACAGCTTCCAATTGCTGTTTTAATATTTTTTGGAATCATTCTTACAATTAAATCACGAATTCCAAATACAGATAATAAAACAAAGATAATACCTGTAATTAAAGTCATCCCCATGACTTCGCCAAAAGAAATCGCACCATTTTGTAGCATGCCACCAAACATAAAGTTACTTCCCATTCCACATGAAAGAGCGAAAGGCAAGTTTGCATAGAATGCCATAAATAATGTGATAAGTCCTGATACTAATGCTGTTGTAATCAAAACAGCTTCTTTTGTAATAAGAACACCATTGACATCTATCATTTCAGGCACACCAAATCCAACAATAGCATTTGGCTGCAATACAAGAACATAAGCCATAGTCATAAAAGTTGTTAACCCAGCAATAAGTTCTGTATTAAAATTTGTTCCTCGTTCTTGAAGTTTAAAAAATTTAGTTAACTTTTCCATTCATTTATCCTCCTGTCGTGAAAACGACGTTTACATTATATTGCAAAAGATTACAAAAAACAACAAAATCAAGTTTTTTTCACAAAAAGAGTCAATAAATAATTTTATTGACTCTTTTTTAATAAGTTTTCTCTTATAATTTCTGCAATTTTTTCTTTTGCTAAAAGAACTTCATCGTTGACAACAACATATTTATATTCATCTTTTGTAGCAATTTCTTTACT
Source organism: uncultured Erysipelotrichaceae bacterium (assembly GCA_951801965.1). Taxonomy (GTDB): domain Bacteria; phylum Bacillota_I; class Bacilli_A; order Erysipelotrichales; family Coprobacillaceae; genus CATOPA01. Next base: position 8,779 of record CATOPA010000034.1, read on the forward strand.
TGCTTTTGCTAATCTTTCCTGAATAACTTCTTCCTTCTCAGTGCTTCTTCCTCTAATGCGTTTTTCTAATTCTTCAAATGATGGAGGAACTAAAAAAACAGTTAATGCATATGGACACTTCTTCATTACCTGTAAAGCCCCTTGCACTTCAATTTCTAAAACAACATTCTTACCTTCATTTAATAATTGTTCTACATAAGAACGAGGTGTTCCATAATAATTTCCTACAAACTGTGCATATTCCAATAGTTCATCATTTTTTATTTTCTTTTCAAACTCATCTTGGCTTACAAAAAAATAATCAACTCCATCTTGTTCATTATATCTTGGCTGTCTAGTTGTCATAGATATAGAATAAGCCAAATTTAAAGAAGTATCCTTAAATAATTCTTGGCGAACAGTACCTTTACCAACGCCACTTGGACCACTTAAAACAATCAACAATCCTTTCTCCATACTTTCCACCGTCCTTTATATGCAACTTATGTTACATGAACAAAACTTTAATGTCAATTCTTTTTGAAATATGTTATACTAACTACGGTGATAAAATATGGCTTATGATGGAATTATGTTATCTTGTGTTGCCTCACAGCTACAAGACAAAATAAAAAAAGGAAGAATCAATAAAATATATCAAATTTCTCAATATGAACTCTTGTTTCATATACGTTGTCAATCTCACAATTATAAATTACTGATATCTATTCATCCTATGTATGCAAGAATGCAATTGACAACTCTTTCTTACCCTACTCCCCCTTCTCCTAATGCTTTAACTATGTTATTAAGAAAACATTTAGAAGGAGCTTTTTTAGAGTCTATCGAACAATATCAATTAGATCGTATTGTAAAAATGACATTCATTGGAACAAATGAATTAAAGGATACTGTTCATTATGAAGTTTATATTGAAATTATGGGTAAACATTCAAATGTTATTGTTGTTAATGAAAATCATAAAATTATTGACTGTTTAAAGCGTGTTTCCCCTTCTATGAATACAACACGTATTTTACAGCCAGGAGCAATATATCAGCTTCCTCCAATGATTGATAAAAAACATCCTTATCATGATGGTTGGATCCCTACTGATAATTTAACAAAAACTTATCAGGGATTCTCTCCTGAACTTTCACGAGAAATACTTTATCGTATTGATCAAGGTGAGACCTTTGAAAATATTGTTCATCAATTACAGACATCTTCAAACTTATATATTCATAAAATAAATGATAAGGAATATTTTCATGTTATACCACTTACACACCTACAAGCTGATTATCAGAGCTATTCATTATTCGATGGTCTTGACAAGCATTATGATTTAATTGATCAAAAAGATCGTATTAAACAACAAACGTCAGATTTATCTAAGTATATTTATAATGAATACAAAAAGAATGTATCCAAACTTAATAAATTAGAAAAAACATTATTTGATTCACAAAACAGTGATGAGTTTCGTATCAAAGGAGATTTATTATTTGCAAATCTTCATTTGATTAAAAAAGGTCAAAAGGAAGTTAATGTAGAAAATTACTATGATGGAACAATGATGACAATTGAGTTAGATGAACGTTTTGATGGAAAAACAAATGCTAATAAATATTATGCTAAATATCAAAAAGCCAAAAATTCATTGAAACATCTTCAAGAACAAATTGCTTTAACAAAAGAAGAAATTCATTATTTTGATTCACTCATGACTCTTATGGATAATGCTTCTTATTATGATGCATTAGAAATTAAAGAGGAATTAGAAAATTTAGGTTATTTGAAGAAGAAAAAGTTAAAACAAGTTCATAGACCAAAGGGAAAACCTCATGTAGAAACTTATTTAACAAAGGATAATATTCTTATCTATGTAGGTAAGAATAATCTTCAAAATGATTATCTTACCTTTCAATTGGCTTCTCGACAAGATATGTGGTTTCATGTGAAAGATATGCCTGGAAGCCATGTTGTCGTGCATAGTGAAAGTCTTGATGAATATACAATAAGACTGGCAAGTCAGATAGCTGCCTATTTTTCTAAAGGAAAATACAGTTCTTCAGTACCAGTCAATTATACACAAATAAAAACTTTAAAAAAACCGCAAGGATCAAAACCTGGAAAAGTGATTTTAAATCACTATTCCACAATTTATATTGATCCTGATGACTCATTTTTTAATGAAATAACAAAAATTACTGACAAGACTCATTAACGAATGTTTGTTCATAATGAGGATAAAAAACTGGATAGTACATGCAACGATTCACACGACGACATTCAATTGGACAAATAACTGGTTGTGGTACTGGTGTAATTTGTTGAGTAACACAAACTCTACGTGGAGCAACAATTGGTTGAGGTCTTGGACAACCATTAACTGTTGAATTCATCATATTCCAGTTATTCATTGAACATCCACACCCTTGTTGTGTGTTGTTTGCACATCCACAAGTTTGGTTGTTCATTCCTTGACAACCACAAGATTGATTAAACATTTTTTCTACCTCCTTCAACATATATTATGAAAAGAAAAGAAAAATGTTAGGGCAAATGAAAGGAGTTTTTATATGAAATTAATTCCATGGAATTGTTTTGATGAAATAGAAGCATATACAACTTGTGCTTATGATGAAAATAACGAATTATGTAATATGAGTTTTAATAATATTGATGATCAGCAAGTCTTATGTAATAGAAAAAAACTTGCAAAACAACTTAATACCAATCTTGAACATATGGTTGCAACATATCAGCAACATACTACCAACTTTATAGAAGTTTCATTAAAAGATGGTGGAAAAGGCATGTATAATCGTCAGAATGCCTTTATTGGTTATGATGCAATGTATACAAAGGATCGTCAACTTTGGCTATGGAGCTTTCATGCTGACTGCTGCCCTGTTCTCTTGTATTGTCGTGATCAAAAAATTATTGCTGAAATTCATTCTGGATGGAAAGGTACTGTACAAGAAATTGTTGCCAAAGTCACAAGACATCTTATTGAGAATGAGCATTGTTCTCCAGAGCATATTTATGCATATATAGGTCCCTCTATCAATAAAGAAAATTTTGAAGCCAAAGATGATATTATCACTTTAGTTAAACAAATGTCTTTTGAAACATCTTCTTTCTATGTACAAAAAGAAGATGGAAATTATTTATTAGATAGTAAAGGATTAATTTTACAACAATTACTCAATCTCAATATTCCTAGAGATCATATTACAGTTTCTCCATATTGTACAATAGAAAATGAGGACTTATTTTTCTCATATAGAAGAAACAAAAGTCCTCATCGCAATATAACACTTATTTGTTTAAAGTAGTTTCTATAACTGCTTTTTTATTATCTTTAACATAACTTCAGGAATTTTTTCAATAAGTTTTGAAGGAAGTACTGTATAATTCTTTTCTGCTAATAAATCACCAGCATAGCCATGAATATAAACACCAAGAAGAGAAGCCATTAATCCACTATATCCTTGTCCCAACAAGCTCACTATAATTCCTGATAATGTATCCCCCATTCCACCTGTAGCCATTGCTTTATTTCCAGCCAACACACGAAATGATTCATTTCCATCTGTAACAATAGTATATGGACCTTTTAAGACAAGAATAATATGATACTTTCTAGCAAAATCTTGTGCACATTTTAAAATATCTCTACTATCAATCTCCTTATTTACCCTTGCAAATTCTCCCATATGCGGAGTAAAAATAATATCTCTATTTTGTTCATGAAGTTGTGGTAAGTAAGATGCAATCAATGTTAATGCATCGGCATCTACAACAAGTGGTTGTTTTGATAATGTCAATGTATCTATCACATATTGTTCTGACTGCTGATCAAGACCCAAACCACAACCAATAAGTAAAGCATCATAGCCATCAAAATCTTCTTTACAAAGCTTTTGGGGTCTCATTTTTGTTGTTGCTTCTGGACAAAACAAAGATAATGATTGATTCACTTGTGAAGATGAAATCAAAGTTGCTATACCTGTTCCACTATATACTGCACTTTTAGTACTTAAAAGAGCAGCACCTTTATATTCATCACAGCCCGTTAATAAGGCAACCCTTCCATATGTTCCCTTATGCCCATCAAAAACTCTTTCCTTCAGCAAAGAAGAAACATAATCAAAATCAGCTAACTGATATAAACCAGCCTCTTCAAAGCAATCTATAACATCTAGTATTTCTAAAACAACTTTACCAGTATAAAAGCAGCTTTCAGGATTCAAAAATCCATTTTTAAGAGCTGTAAAGGTAATTGTTTGTGTTGAACAAACAACACTTTGATAAGGTTGTCCACTATTACAATCAAAGCCTGTTGGTATGTCCACAGCAATAATATCATGCTGATAAGATTGATTCATATGATCTATAATATGTTTATAAAGACCCCTTGGTGAACTATTCAAACCAAAACCAAACATGGCATCCACAAGAACATCATATTTTTCAAAAGAATCAATAATGTCTTGAAGAGCATCTTCACATACAACAATAATATTTATTCCTTCTTGATAACACAAACGAAGATAATATTCATTCGCTTGTGATAAACAATGATCTTGTTCAAATATAAACACATCAACATCTTTATAGTTATGAAAAAGTTTTATTGCTAATGATAATCCATCAGCACCATTATTTCCAGGTCCACAAAAAATACCAATATGCTGATATGATAACATATATTTTAATAAACAATCACTTGCTTTACCAACAAGTTCTTCAATAGAATAGCCTTGATTTAATAAATACTCATCATATCTTTTTAATAACTCTTGACTTCCAACATACATAGTTAATCACCCATCTTTTATTATAACGTTTTATTATTAATTTTCAATATTATCAAAAATAGATTTATAGAAATAAAATATTTGATAAGTTAGATTTTTTCAGCAAAAAAAGTGAGATAAAATTTATCTCACTTTGAATACATATAACTCATTTTAAGATATTCATATCTACGTTTTATATAGAATATATCTTTTTAAGAAGAATTATTTTCTTCCTCCACCAGCCCAGTGTTTCACATAATAAGAACCAGATAAATTAGACACCTTCACTCCAGTTCCTGAAGTTCCAGCATGAACGAAACGTCCTCCACCTATATAGATTCCAACATGAGAAATTCCACTACGACCAGCTGTATTCTTAAAGAATACTAAATCTCCAGCTTTTAAGTTTGCTTTAGAAACTCTTCTTGTTGCACTATATTGTGCAGCTGCCGTTCTTGGAATAGAAATACCATTTTGTTTATAAACCCACCAAGTTAATCCAGAACAATCAAATGCTCTTGGTCCACTAGCTCCAGAGACATAACGTGATCCCACACGACTCATTGCTGTAGAAACAATACCAGAATTTACTGATGGATCCTCAACATGAACCTTTAAATTCTTTGTTGCTTTATTTCCAGCTGCATCACTAATAGTATACTTTACAGTATATGTTCCTTCTTTGTTTGTTTTTACAGGATTTGTAATCTTCACTTTAGAAGTGACATCACCATCTTTGTTATCAATCGCACTCTTTAAATAACTCTTTGGATTAAAGTTATTTCCTTTTTTGATTGTTACAGAAGATTTTGTTAAAACAATTTTTGGAGCACTTAAATCCTTTACATTCACATTTAATGTTGCTTTAGATTCATTACCAGATGAATCTTTTGCAATAATCTGAATTTGATTTGATCCAATCTTCTTTGTATCAATATTTCCATCAACTTTCACTGATGAAACTTTCTTATCAAAATTATCAGAAATGTTTACATACTTTGAATAATCAAATTTTGATCCATAATCAACATTAACGTTTTTACTATTTTTGTACTTAATAGTTGGTGCTGTTGTATCAGATACTAAAAATTCAAAAACTTGAGTTGTTTCATTTCCAACTGAATCAGATACAGTTAATTGAATTGTTTGATTACCTAATTTAGATGTAACCAATTTTTCACTTGCTTCAATAAATGGAGTGACATCTCCATCTACATTGTCAATGGCTTGAATATACTTAGCAATATCATTGCTTGAATTTACCTCTACTTGAACAAGATATCCTTGATTCTTTCCTACTACTTTAAATTCAGGAGCTGATTTATCAACCACTTCAACTTGTACTACTTTTGTTGAAGAATTAGAGAACAAATCAGTTGCTGTTACTTCTACATTATATGTTCCTAACTGATAAGGGTCGTATGATTTGTCATTAATTTGAACATCTATTGCATCTTGAGAATCACGATTATCAGAAATAGTAAAGATAGATTTATCTAATTGAGTTCCATAAAGAACCTCAACCTTATTAGATTCAATAACTGGAGCTTCTTTATCAACAGCAGCATATCCAACCAATCCAAAAGTTGCAATACATAGCATTGGAATAAACATAGCTTTACGTTTGATAACTTGCTCTTGTATATTTTCTAACAAGTTTTCTTTCATATTACTTTCCATTCGCTACCTCCTTTCAATAATATACCCACTTTGAATTATAACCCAATGTACACAAAAAGTCCACATTTTTCTTAAGAATTTCTTAAGAAATTTAAAAAACATCGATGAAATCGCCTTTTTTTAAATTATGTTATTCTGTGTGATTTCCTATTTTATGAGTCATATTTACATAAAACAAGAATAATGGACATATAAATCCTTAGCTTGACATATTTTCATATAACTTTCATACACTTATACAAAAAGGAGAATATTATGGTTGTTTACTTTTCAATTTATTGTTTTTTAGGATTTATTATGGAATCTATATATATTTCTTTATTAAAAAGAAAATGGATAGCATCTGGTTTGCTAAAGGGTCCTTTTATTCCATTATATGGATTTGGAGCAACAATTCTTATTTGCATATTTAGTTTTCTTCACTGCAATATTTTTTTCACTTGCCTCATTGGTGGATTAGCTATGACAGCTTTAGAATATTTCACAAGCCTTTATATTGAAAAAGTCTTTCATTGTGAATGTTGGAATTATAGTCATCATCACTTTCAAATTCATGGACGTATTTGCTTATTTTATACAATTATGTGGTCTATATTAAGTGGTTTTCTCATTTTCACAATACATCCATTCATTATACAGCTTCATATGATGAATGATTTTATGACAATTTTATCTCTTATTTATCTTTCATTCCTTTTAAAAGCATTTATCAATAAAATACAATTCACAAAAAGAAATGGTCTTGATATACACTAATCAAGACCATTTTTCTATCCTAAATAAGCTTCTTTAACCTTTGGATTACTTGCAACCTCTTTAGCATCACCAGAAACTGTAATTCTACCTGTCTCTAAAACATAAGCACGATGTGCTATAGAAAGTGCCTTATTTGCATTTTGCTCTACTAACAAAATTGTCACATTATCTTTTTTATTAATTTCTTGAATAATTTCAAAAATCTCATTAACAAGAATCGGTGACAATCCCATTGAAGGTTCGTC